>CAZLUF010000100.1:0-5108 GCA_964562645.1 uncultured Candidatus Peribacteria bacterium | reverse complement strand
TTGCGCGCCACGGGGGGTGAAGGGGCGGTCGAGCACTTTGCTTCATTTCAATCTTTAATACCCTTAATTTGGCGTATTACTAAAGCTAGTGCTGCTCGACGGTTGGTGATTGGCGCGCAGGTTCCCAGGACCAAGCTCTCGAGCACAAGCGAATGCGTAGTGCGAGAGGCTTGGGACGCAATTCCTTTAGGAACCTTTTGGTTACTTTTTTGCCGGAAAAAGTAACAAACAGTCAGTATTCTTGTCTCTCAAACATTAAACTTGTTTCCGCTATACTATTCTCATGGGTGAGCCCTCAATGGACTTCGTCGGCGGATTCGAACGCGAACGACGTCTCAAAAAGAGGATCCGGAGTTTGCCCGAGATTGAGCGCGATCGCGAAAAGGTGAAGGAGAGCTTAAAACTTGGTGAGCAGGCCAAAGAGCAGGGTGAGGCCGTAGCGGAAGTGCTCATTGCCATGGAGACTGATCCCAAGGCTAAAGAGCAGGTCAAAAAACACATTACGGATTCGGTCCAAAGTTTAGGGGTGGCCGAAGTCTTTACTGGCGATGTCTCGCCCGATCAAAAACAAAAATTGGAGCAGGGGAAGTTCTCGGTTGCGCAAACGAGTGATCCCAATACGCATCACGATCAGTTGGCAGCGGTGCCCGAGGGGAATGTCCAAGAAAAGATCGCGGTAAAGCCCTCACTTGTGCAGCAAATTGCTAGTAGTTTAAAAAAGGCTGATTCCTAAAATTGGCTGCAGATTTTTCTGTGATTAAAAAGAACCACCAGGGCACAACGAGTGTGACCGGGTGGAGTTGCTGCAAGACATAAATGGCCTGCAACGGCGGTAGGGTACAGAATTGTTGTGCGAACTCAAGGTATTTCGTTAAAAAACCCTGGGGACGTAACGTGCAGAACGCACGAGACATGGAGAGTCCCCAGGGGAGCTGCTAGCTGCGGAAGGGCAGCGAGCTCATTGTGGGGTGACGCGAGATGAGAGAGGCGTCACCAAAATGAACGATTGGCCCGTAAGGGCTTGTCGTACTTATATCGTAAATTAACCCGCAAATAAGTCAATTAAGATTCTAGGAGCTTTTCTAAGCCAATTGCATGTAGATTACGACGAATATCGCGAACATAACAACCAAGCGCCTCAGAAAACTGTAACTCGAGTAATCCTGCAAAACGCTGATACTTTTCACGTGCTCCCCCGTAATCTTTGGCACCATCCAAATTGGTAATACTGTGCCAAGGCGGCATACGAATCTGTCGGGCTTCGCTTTCGGGGTGCTGAGCGTAGTTACTGATGGCATCCGCAAAATACCTCCCTACGGCAAAACCCGTATTGAGCCGGTACGACTTCCGGCTTTTACAACCTTGGAGCTGTAGGACATTCCAAACCTCTCCGTTTTCGAGTTCATCAAAACTACTTACGCATCCATTTCTGCCTTTATATTGAAGTAAAAGTGCAATATTGCCTTCGATGAGTGCTTGTGATTGTGCAATCGTTTGGCCGGTAAGCACCGATAGCCGAATCTCTTTTTCATCTAGAGGTTTGTTTCCACGGAGTGTATGAATGTAGTTCTCCGGGGGTAAGCTGGGCTGCCAGTGATGTACGAGCTCGAGCGCGCGCATAACGGCCGCCGATTATGAGCATCGACCTTTATGTTGTACAGTATTTTTAGTGATTCGGTAGTGTTTTATTGCTAGAGAAAGCCAAAATGTCATCATCTGGAGCCGTTTTATTGCGGATCACCTTGCGGCATTTTTGGCAGGTGTGAACAAGTACCCACTCGCCGTGCTTTTGATCTAAGGCGGTTGGGGACATTAGTCCTTGGCAAAGAGAGGCTCTATCGCCAGGTCCTTGGTCATCTACATGCTTGCTCCACAGGCACTTGGGGCAGTGGTTCCGGCAGCTACCATGCTCCAGTGGCAGTACAGGGTGTTGGCAGTGCTCGCAGGTAAAAGGCTCTTGGCGAGAAATAAACGGCATATCAGGGGCAGAGTTCTACAATATCGTTGCCGTACACCGGGTTGTAGCCTGGATACCAACGTGCAATAAACGGAGATGAATTGGCATGGAAGACCATATCGCGCTGGCTCTCGAGGTCAATTTTGGCCACGGTAGCTAAATCGGCAAACTCGCGACGCAGGCATTGCATACGCTTAATAAAGTACACCGGCTCTTTGGAGCCACCATTGTATTTAATGATCCACATGGCCACATTGTCGGCAATGCGGCTCTCTTGCCAGGTGCGCTTGGGGTTAGAATAGAGCTGATCGATTTGTTCGGATATGCGATCTAGCGTGAGGCTTTCTGTTGCCAAGCGCCGCATATCGGCAGGGCTTACGGGTTCTTTGAGTGAACGAACGGAGTACACGAGAGTATTAAACCACAGGCCGGTATCTTGGATCATCTCTGGCCAGGCGGGGGCTGCATCGAGCGATAGTCGGGAAATATACAGCACATCTTTGGGTTGCTTATTCGGTGGGGTACTGCGGGCGATGGCTAAGTCCATGTTACTGGCATTGAGGTATACGAGTACGAGACCACACAGACCAATAGCACCAACAATCACCAGCTTTTCGCGAACACGGTTAAACACAGCTAGTAAACCGAGTAAGATAATAATGCCACACAGCCAGAACAAGAACACTTCGCCCACAATGCGAACGCGGGTGAGGCCGTAGGTTTCCATATACATCCAATCTCGTTTTAGAGCCGAGATGAGCATGAAACAGAGTTCGATAACGGTGACGATATTGAGCACGTGGAGCAATGTGCCGCCACGAGTGCCCTTCGCTTCGCGCTGCTTGAGCGACAGGGCATACGAAAGTATGCCTCCACCCAATGTGGCCCACAGTACGTGGATCATGCCCTGGCGAACGTAGTCGGCATACGTAATGCCATAGGCCTGGAAATCGCCGTGCGACCAGCCAAAGAGATACTGTGCTTGCACAATCAAAAATCCGCCAAAGAGCACAGTAATACACAGGACGGGAATTCCAAGTTCTACAGTGTTCAGCCAACTGAGGCGTGGCGAATGAGTTTGTGGTTCGTGCGGAAATTTCACAAAATAGATCAGGGCCAAAACACACACAATCAGTAGTGTAAACACGGAGCGGGGGACGAGTTGCTCGCGAATAACGTGGATCTTTTCGGCGAAAATAGGATCTGCTGCCGAGAGGATACCAGCGAAAATAAACAGCAGAACAGTGCTAAAAAAGAGGGTTTTAACAATACTGAGAAAACGAAAGTTCCCCGTGAGTTTGCGGCGGTGACCCAGTGCTACTGGCAGGTGAGCTAAAGCGGCAAAGGGGTACAGGAGTGCAAATTTTTTGAGCCACAGAACTTCGTAGCGAAAATGTTCCGTCGCGTGAACCAGAACCAGCCAGCACACAGTGCCGAAAATGGCCACTCCGTTCACGGCCTGCACAAACTCGTTGGCACGCCAACCTAAGCTAATGCTCGCAAAAGCACCAATGATCGTAACGAGCCAGGTGGTGGCACTGCGTTTAACTGGTGTGAGTGTAACAAACAGACACAGGTGTACTGCGGCAAAAAATATCCCCCAGCCAATGCCAGGCGGAACATCGTACATGGTGACGTTAAAGAGTAGGGCCAAAGTAACCAGGCTAATTATTGTCGTGGGTTTGGTAAGGAGTTCGGTAGTGTGCTCACGCATAGATTCCTGCCAGGCTTTTGGTAACAAGGCTAAAGAAATGGCTGTCCCAAATACCAGAGCAAAGAGTCCAAAGAAGAAGAGCGCAAACAACATACGAGCCAAGGGGAATCAAACAGTTGTAGAGTGAACTCTACACATTGAACTTAAAGTGCATCACGTCGCCGTCTTGCACAACATATCCTTTGCCTTCTTGGCGCATCTTTCCAGCTTCTTTGGCTTTGGCTTCAGATCCAAACTGAACAAAATCTTTATACGCAATGGTGTCTGCGCAGATAAAGCCTTTTTCAAAATCGGTATGAATTACGCCGGCGGCCTGGGGGGCGGTGTCACCCTTATGGATAGTCCAGGCACGTACTTCTTGTACACCAGCGGTAAAGTATGTTTGTAAGCCCAGTGCTTCGTAGGCAGCGCGGATCAGACGATCGAGTCCCGACGAAGTTACGCCCAAATCGGCCAAAAACACTTTAGCCTCTTCGCCCTGTAAATCTTGCAGATCTTCTTCGATCTTGGCGGAAATGGCTACAATTTGATCGGTAGCCTTCAATCCTAACTTGCCGCGCATACTTTCGATATCAAAATCCTTAAGTTCAGTTTCGGCCACGTTTACAGCGTACAAAATCGGTTTACCAGTTAAGAGCTGACACTCGGTAAAGAACTTTTTCTCTTCGTCATTTTTAAGTTCAACCGTGTTGGCCATTTGGCCTTTTTCTAAGGCAGCACACACTCGCTCTAATACTTCTATTTGCATTTGGGCCTCTTTATTACCGGTGCGAGCGGCTGGAGCCAGCTTATCTTTGCGCTTGGTGGCTCCCTGTAAATCGGCCAAACAGAGTTCGGTTTCGATAATCTCGCGGTCGCGGACGGGATCTACCGTGCCTTCTACGTGGATGATGTCGCCACCGGTAAAAGCGCGCACCACGTGGCAAATGGCCGACACCTCGCGGATGTGGCTCAAAAATTGGTTACCGAGTCCTTCGCCTTTACTGGCTCCTTTTACCAAACCGGCAATATCCACAAATTCCACAATGGCAGGTAGGGTTTTTTTAGGCTGTACCAACTCGGCCAATTTGGCTAAACGTTCATCTGGAACCTCTACAATACCTACGTTTGGATCGATGGTACAAAACGGATAGTTAGCTGCCTGAGCTTTGCGAGTGCGCGTAAGAGCGTTAAAGAGCGTAGATTTACCGACGTTTGGGAGACCGACAATTCCAATTTGGAGAGCCATGCTGGGGGAGTAAACGAACGCAGGTACGCTACTGATATTTGCGACAAAATGCAAAATTTGGTATACTAACCAGATTTCTTTACATACACACCTATGAAAAAGTTTACCCTTGCCGAGGCCCGCTTGATTTACATGGGGGTCGAAGGTCCATCGGAAACAGAAGCACCCAAGCCAAAGAAGGGCCCAGAAACAACTGGAGAGGTGACCGA
>CAZLUF010000099.1:3113-5156 GCA_964562645.1 uncultured Candidatus Peribacteria bacterium | reverse complement strand
ACGGTGCATCAGTTTCGATCATCAGACGATCGAGAGGCGTTTGGCGGATGCAATCGCGAATCAATTCGGACTTTGGAAACGTGGCAATACCAGTAAACGATAAGAGTCCACCGCGATCGAGTACCCACGAGATATCGGTAAAAGATTCGGTACAGCAGTGAATGACAAATTGGCGACTATCGACTTCTTCGATAATGCGGCGCAGATCACTCACGGCTTCGCGGCAGTGAACGACGGCTGGTACACCAAGATCTTTGGCGATGCGGAGTTGCTCGCGGAAGGCTTTTTGTTGAGTCGCTGGTTCCGAAAAATTGTAATGGTAATCCAGCCCAATTTCGCCGACAGCTTTGGCTTTTTTAGAGGCACTCATGAGCGTTCGTACTCGCGTTTCGTCGCCCGCTTTCCAGTCTTTAGCGCAGTGTGGATGCACACCAACTGTATAAAAAATGTGATCGTACTTATTAGCTATTTGTAAACATTTTTCTGCTTCTGGTAACGAATCAGCAATACAAACCATCTGTTTCACTCCTGCACTTTCTGCCCGGGTAATCACTGCTTCGAGATCAGTATCAAAATCGGCCGAAGCTAAGTGGCAGTGAGAATCGATCACGGTAATAGCGTAGCGTAGGGGGACACAATGATCACTACTTTCGAGCTCCTCGCACCAGCGGAGCAACGGCACAGCGGGCAGATCCTCCACCTTTCTCTGCCGACCCGCTCACGTGCCAAATGTCGTAACCAAGTTTGCGCAGGTGGTCTTTTACAGCGTTGTGCTCATACCCAGGGGCAACCACTGTTTGCGGATTAATCCATAGTAAATTGAAATCCAAGCGCCCACTGCTCGTTATGCTTTTCATGCGTTCACCAAATTGCGCTTGCAGGCGCAATAACGAAGCAGGATAGAGAGCATTAGCATCGACCAGAATTTCGCCGTTTGGCAGAGGTGCCACAGCGCAGTCCAAGTGCATCACATCGTGGCAGAGCATACTGGTTCGCACGCCAATGGCTTGCAGCCTATCGCGTACATGGCTCATTTCCGATTCATCGGCTTCTTCCCATGGTTCACTAGTATCTGGGCGCGTGGGCCCGTAACCGACTAATACATTATCTGCTCCAAGCACGAGTACATCGCCGCCGTGCGTGCCCCATGGTTTAGATGTAACGCCTCGGGCTGCCAGTAGGCTCGTGCTGTATTGCCCTTCGTTATATCGAATGTTTGTCATCATGCAGGTATGTACATGTTGACCAATCACCGTTACGGGATCGCGCGCGAAAACACGCATGCTGGCTACAGACTCGGGCATGTCGGGTATGACTAATTCCACACCCTGATACTTTAGGAGATCTGCGAGTCCGACTTCGCCTACACTGGTTCGATCAGGGTGACGACAGCGTAAGCTGGTATTGAGCTGCGGATAGACTAGCGCAACCTGTAGATCTGCCCATTCATCGGCAATGGAGGGCTGGAGAGGTTGCATGTGCGAGGGCTAAGAGTGCAAGAGTGATCGCCATTGCTCTTATTTCTTCGTGTCGACTTTCGGCACTTCGGGCTTTTTCGTGGCCGGCAAAGCCACGCCGCTCGTAGTATATTGCTGCTCGCGCACACGGAGTTCTTTGGCCGAGAATGAACGTTCATTTTGCATGTTAATACCCATATTCTGCTCCGCCGTGACAACGATGGTTCGGTTTTCGGGATCAGGATTAATAGGGAAATACTGCTTGGTGCGCGATACGCCGGTGTCCCCAATACTGGCACCTTGGTGGTACGAGTAGGTGGTGAGCATGCGAACGTTGGTGCCAAACTCTTTATTAACAATGCCGACTTTGGTTCGAATACGTGCCATGACACGTCGGTATTCAATCCAGTTGTCGATAGGGCCAGTGAGTTCGATGTTAATGTGTACCAGCGGCGGCAGTTGTTCGGTTAAGTGCATGGCTTCTAAATTGTGCGTAAGGACTTTATGGCCAATGCCGACCGATTGTTCGTCGTTACCACCACCAGGTTTTACCAAGACGATGGAGCTTGGGTTATGGAGAGCGTAT
>CAZLUF010000099.1:0-3103 GCA_964562645.1 uncultured Candidatus Peribacteria bacterium | reverse complement strand
CCCAGCACTTTTTCGCCGTGTTCTACGCGGGCTGCAAGTGCAGCTTTGTCAGTTTTAGCTAGCTCGGTGTTCTCATTGCGACGATGGCTCGAGTGAGCCAGATTCATGGCGAACATGTAGGTCAAAAACGTTTTGATCTTTGGTCCAACTTTATCCAGCTTGCCTTGCGCAGCATCGAGAATATCTGGACGCAAGATGTTTTCGCCAATGCGCGGCTTGGAGGTTGCTACCCGGCGCATGAGGTATGCCTCGAAAGCAATTTGTATGCGCATGTCATTAAACACAGGTGCGTTTTTTCCAAGGAGTAGATCGTGTGGCGTCTTATCTTTTAAGAGTGGATGCGCCCAGTCTTCGGTAATTTTAGCTGCCATGAATTCGCCTTCGAACACGTCGCGTGCATCGCGCAGCTTGGCGGCGGCCATGGTAGCTTCGGCATTGAATAATTCGTCACCATTATAGAACGTCATAGCGCCAGTATCGGTATTGGTCATAGCCGACAGCACTTGAACATCTTTACGGCCCTCGAATGCCTTGCGTAGCTGCAGAGCTTCCTCGCGCACAACGTCGAGTGCGCGCTTATCACCATCACTGGGTTTGGTATCCCACTCGCGCTTATGGGCAGCACATCCGCTCCCAAGATCGGCGCGGTGAGCAGAGCCAATAATGAGCAGTGGTACGTTCTTGGAGCGTGCTTCTAGAAAATCGTCTTCCATGCTATCCCAAAAATCTTTGTTTCCACGGCCAACATCAATCACGTTTCCTTGGCTGCGGCGATTACTGGCAAAAGTGGGCGGCAATCCCTTGTGGGCATTACCGTGCAGGCGGCCATCCATGCATTTGCAGACTTCTACTTTTACTCCAGCAAACTTTTCGAATTCACGGATGGTGGGGAGCATTTCGTGGAAAGCCTCGGCACTGTCACGATTACCTTTAAGTTTTTCGGCAAAAAATTTACGAGCGGCTTCCGAGAGTTTTTCGTAGGCTTCGGTCCCTTCCGCCGGCCCATCAGTTTTCTTGGCAGGCCCATCTGCACTGGTCATGCCAGGCGTGGTCAAGGCAAGTAGGCCAGCGGCAGCTGCTCGTAGGAGAGTGCGGCGACCAAAAACGCGGTTGGAAATAGGTGTAGCTGCAGGAGCGACGGGTGCCTGTTCGGGGGTGTTCGAAGGGAGATTTGTAGCCATAGCGGGACTCATTACAATCATTTACGATAAAAAGTCAAGGGTCTAAGACGTCATTCTGACTGATGGGACTTTGGCTCCAGAGCCAAGTATTGGGCATTAGATCAGTGACAGAGTATTGCGCTACACTGCAGGTATGAAGCACGCATCGCTTATCAGTCGCACTGTTTCAGGATTGCTCATTATTATCACGTTACCGGTGTACTTCTCCATTGGTGCTTTGTCGCTGATGGCGTTTGATGCACCGGGTTCTAGCTTAGCTCCGTGGCTTATTTCGGGGGCGGTTATTGCCAACTGTGTACTGATCGTTGTGGGTTCTGGAATAGTGAGCTTTAGGCTCCTGAGGCATGGCAAAAATATACCTGGTGTGTTGGTGAGTTTGGTTCCGCTCGTTGGCTTAGTGTTATTTTGGCTGTGGTTACGCACACAGTCCTTTACTTGAGCAGAGGGGTAGGAGAAGTAGGTATAAAAAATGACACGTGCAAAATGGCTCGGACTATGGCACCGTATGTCGGCAACCGATGGGTCGGTAGCTCAGTTGGTAGAGCAGTGGCCTTTTAAGCCATTGGTCGCGGGTTCAAATCCCGCCCGACCCACCAAATCTTATCAAAGCATTTCCTTACTTTAAGTTCATCCAGAAAGGAATGAGCTTATTGTCGATGTAGTCTAGTGTTGTGGTGTCTTTGCCGAAGGACGAAATCTCTATGTCCATATTTGCAAGGGCATGATGAATGCATGTAAACCGCATGTTTGGCTTATCTCCGGGTAACACTCCGGCTCCCGCAAAGCCCATCCATGTATACCCTACATTCACACCTGCTAATTTAAATTGCTTCGATACATCTTTGCCGTCTCCATCCTGTGCGGACTGTGTTTTTGCGTAGCTCGCATCACAAAGTTCTGGGGCAATTGGATGCACGTACAAGACGTCATGATCTTTGGCATCGTTTACACCTGTGTATGTCTTTGGCGAAAAGATACAGGCGAGATTCTGACCACAATCACCCGGAATAGCTTTCCAGCCATCGGGTAATTGCAAACTGTGCAGCATAGTCATCGCATCTAGTCGCATCTCAGGGGTCTGCTGTGCGGCAGATGAAGTAGATACAGTCTGATCTTCAGAAGGGGGAATGGCAGTGCTGCAGGCACAAAGAGTCAGTAAAAAACTCATACTCAGAAATAAGTGTTTCATACTAAAGATTCTATCATGAGCAAGGCTTTAAGCCATGTTTTTTGGCTGAGGAAGCGCGGTAATAGCTCAGATCATTTACGAATCTACGCCGAAATGCCGTAGAAATACACAGTGCCAGTTACCGTATCGATCCCGAGTACATGGTGCCCATTGCCCCAGGTATTAGGTATGTCGCCCTCGTAGCAGGTATCGAATTGAGGCTCCCAAGATGGAGTAAAGTGATCGTAGTTCTGGGGGAGGGTAAAACTATCCTGAACCACGGAGCAGGGGACTTTGGTAAATCCTTTGGCAGTTAATTCGGCAATGTAGTCGTTGGTCGCTGTAAAGCGCATCCAAAGTGAATACCCCTGCCATGTATCCCCCGTCGCTTCTAATTGGGTTACGGCTGCAGGCACGGGTGTTTGGATTAAGTGCTCAAAGATTTCGGCGGCAGTGTTACCGGTGGTTGGTCCGGGTGTACAAGCGGTTACCAGGGTTACCGATAGCGCTACTAGAACATGTAAATAACGTGAGTTCATAGTGAGATTCACTTTAGCACAAAGTAGATGGCGATAAAATGAAGATGGGTAGAGTTGCAGCTTGGTAGGCAGCGGCTTAAGCTGAGTGCCGTGAAGCGCAAGAGGGCAGAAATTCTGCCAAAACTGCAGCGGTATAGTTGGCAACTCGGGCTAGCTGGCCTGATCGTAATTTTTTTATTTCAGTGCGTAGGTTTTGCACTCCAGAATGGCCCAAC
>CAZLUF010000098.1:0-5224 GCA_964562645.1 uncultured Candidatus Peribacteria bacterium | reverse complement strand
TGAGTGGCTGACAGTGCAGTCCCTTTAGGGAGGTACTTTTTGGCCGGAAAAAGTAACAATACTCATTCTTTTCGCCCTGACAAAGAAAGCGAATATCTCGCTTTTATATCAATATCTAAAAAACGGCGAGCCGAAGCCCGCCGTTTGGTAAGGACACTGTTGGTTTAGAACATGCCACCTTCGTCCATATCTGGACCCTTGAGTGGTTCCTTCTTTTCTGGAATTTCGGTAATAGCAACCTCGAGTGTTAAGAACATAGCAGCTACGGAAGCGGCGTATTCCAAAGCGGAGCGAGAGACTTTTTTAGGATCAATCACCATGGCTTTGACGAGATCTTCGTACTTACCAGTAAGAGCGTTGTAACCCATGTTGCCTTTTTCGCTGCGAACACGCTCTACAACTACCTTGCCTTCGACACCGGCGTTGTCAGCAATGTGCATACAAGGAGCGGTAAGTGCACCCTTAACGATATCGACACCAATGCGCTCGTCGTCGTTGTCCACTTTTACATCTTTGAGACAATCGATAGCGCGGATGAAAGCTGTACCACCACCGGCTACAATGCCTTCTTCGGCAGCGGCGCGAGTAGCACTGAGGGCATCTTCTACACGGTGTTGCTTCTCTTTTTGTTCTACCTCGGTAGCGGCGCCAACTTTAATGACAGCCACACCACCGGAGAGCTTAGCCAAGCGCTCCTGGAGCTTATCGCGGTCGAACTCGGACTTAGTGTCTTCGATTACGTTTTTGATCTCGGTAACACGAGCCTCGATATCGGCCTTACGACCGCTACCGTCGATCACCATACAAACATCCTTAGTAGCCTCGACACGGCGAGCGGTACCAAGATCTTCGATCGTGGTGTTCTCGAGCTTAAGACCAACTTCCTCGGAGATCACGCGACCACCAGTGAGGACAGCAATATCCTTGAGCATCTCTTTGCGACGGTCGCCAAAGGCAGGAGCCTTGATGGCAAGCGTAGAGAAGGTGCCGCGGAGCTTGTTGAGGACGAGTGTTGTGAGAGCTTCGCCTTCGACGTTCTCGGCGATGATCACGAGTTCCTTGCGACCGCGCTGAGCGACAGCCTCGAGGATTGGGAGAATTTCTTGGATGGAACTGATCTTCTTATCGGTAATTAAAATATATGGGCGCTCGTACACAGCCTTCATGGTGGCGCTATCTGTGACAAAGTACGGCGAAATGTAGCCCTGGTCGAACTGCATACCTTCTACAAACTCTTTTTCTAAACCAAGTGTCTGGCCGGCTTCAACAGTTACGACACCATCCTTACCTACCTCGTCGATCACTTCGGCAATAATGTCGCCGATCTCGGAATCTTGAGCGGAGATGGTAGCTACAGCAGCGAACTCTTCTTTCTTGCTCACTTTTTTAGCCTGCTTTTCGAGGTTAGCTGTTACAGCAGTTACAGCCTTCATAATACCGTTTTTAATGGAGATGGCGTTCTTGCCGCTTCCTAAGTGCTTAAGACCTTCCTGCGCAATAGCGTAAGCGAGTACCGTGGCAGTAGTGGTTCCATCACCAGCGGCATCGTTAGTCTTGGTGGCAGCCTCTTTGACGAGCTGGGCACCCATGTTTTCGTAGGCGTCTGGGAGTTCGATTTCTTTAGCAACGGTAACACCATCTTTCGTAACAGTTGGGCCACCGTACTTCTTTTCGATACACACGTTGCGGCCGAGTGGGCCCATGGTTGTGCTTACAGCCCGAGCGAGCTTGGCAATACCTTTGAGTAAGCGCTCGCGGGCATCGGTACCGAATTGTAATTGTTTAGCTGGCATAATAAGAGGGGGAAGAGGAGTTACGCGGAAACAACTTTACCGAGCACGGAATCGAGACGGAGAACTTTGATCTCTACTTCTTTGCCGGCCATATCCTTTACCTTAATTTCATCGCCAGCGTAGCGACCGTAGAGCACGCGATCACCGACTTTGAGGTAATCCTTAGGGTTACTAAGTTCGTGACCCTCGTGGCGGATACCGCCAGTACCAAGGGCAATAATGACACCTTCGGAAGGCTTTTGCTCCGAAGCAGTATCGGGAATGACAATACCCGACTTAGTTGTCGTCTCACGTTCCACGGGCATGACAACAACACGATCGCCAAGCGGCTCAATCGCAATTGCCAGCTTTGGAACATCTCTCGAAGAGGAGGCCATAAAGATAGGCTGGGAAGAAAGTAAATTAGCAGTCGAAAGTATAGAGTGATAATTGGGTCAGTCAAGGATTGATAGTAGGTCATTGGCTTGTTTGATTGCCAAAAGAGGGGAATGATGTACATATGAATCGCCTCCTTAGTGTGGGTTTACTCCTGGTTATCTGCCTCACTGCCTTCCCTACATCTGGCTCGGCAGGTCGAGGCCCGTTACCTGGTTCTGGCTCGTCGTCTTCGCGCTCGTCGCTGTACTTTGCTTTTTCGTCACGATCTTCGAGTACTAATCGGTTTGGGTCGTATACACGCTCTAACTGCCAGCAAAAGGCACCCACTTTGTTGTCCATGTTCGCAGGTAACCTTACCTGTGGGAATAGCCAGTTTACCTATGGGTCTCTGGTAGCAGGGGAATGCCCTGTTTCGGCCTGTATTGTACGCTGGCGAGCGCAAACTGGGCCTTTTGGTAGTTTAGATTTGGGCGATTGACTAAATAATAGATTGTATTAAAGTGTATTACTATGGCAATTCTTTTGTTTGGTGGCGAACGAAGTTCTTTTAACGATGCCCCAACTGACACAGAGACTAAGGGCAGCGACTTAATTAGACGTGCGGCAACACCCATGCAGTTACAAAAAGTAGTCTGGGACGAAAGTTGCCCCGAGGCTTGGCGTCAAGAATTAGTGGAAATGGCTCGATTCGAACGAACGATACCAGCTCAGGCCGATTCGAGTGGCCGAACTGTTATTCTGCATGCCAAAGAAGGTGATCGAGTAAAGCTCAAGGGGGCAGCTGGTTACATAAGCTCAGAAAGTGCAGCCCAGGTGGTGTTGCCCAGTCAAAATGTGCCGTATGCCAATAATCAAAAGCGACACATGGGTGTTAGACCAGATCTTTCAATGCACTTGGTAGAATCTTCTCCGCGGTATCTCCATAGCCTAGTTGGGAGTAATGCTGCTCAGGAATTTTTAGCTCATAAGCGGCTCTCTGCAATACAAGCCAGCTCACGCCCTTTGGTATATGGGTTGTTTAATCAGCTAGATGCCAGTAGTAGACAAACTGGCTTTGTGGCTACGCGCCTGCCCGTAGATTCAATAGAGTTGGCAAAGCTTACGAGTATTCCCTATTTGGGCAAAGGGAACACAGATGCAGTTGTAGCACCAGTTGGTGACACCGAGCCAATTGACGGCGAAAAACTGTGGCAATTTCACGCTGATGTCTATAGCAGTATTGGATCCACAAGGCGACGCGCGCTGGAAGTAGCTGGAATCGCCAGGCATGCCGGACATCACGGAAACATTTATTTGCGTCCTGATAAACAAGTAGAGTTTTTTGATCTCGATAGTACAGTGGACTTTAACGCCCTGTCTCAACCTGAACGTTCGTCGCAAATGCTCCGCGATCTTACGGCCGATCTAGTTCGGAGTATGTTCTACATCTCTACCACGTTCTACCGCGCAGGTGCTGCTAGAAGATTAAGCGACACTCAAAACAATCCTCTCTTGAATTACTTGCAAGGATTTTTTGGCTCAGATGCTGATCCGGCAGAGATTGCCACTGCGGCTAATGTAATGACGCGTACTTTACAATACGAGTTGCAGACCTCGCGTGACATGTTTGGAATTCATACCCAGATGTTGGCTGCCCTGATGCAAAATGACATGCGTGCGTTTAATGGGTGTAAGGGGAATTTTTTAATGTGCTTTTATCAACTGTGGCCACGAGTGATGGCTCCACTCTATGCCCTAATTCAGCGCAGTGATATAGCCAGGCCTATGCAGGTGCAGTACAAACAGCAACTCACCATGCAACTGGTCCAGCAATGGCAATCGGTGGCCGAAGAATTTGTCGATCGGGCTCGGCAAGAGGCAATCGCCGGTTCCTAATGAGCAAGTCTTCGCTATCTCCGGCCGAGTTGTTGTTACCCTCAGACATTGCGGCTGTGACCAACCCTGAGGCACTCGTCCAGATTAAACACACCCCGCGCGAAGTAACCGATGTGGAATTTGATGCTTCGTGCCCCAACGAATGGCGCCAGGCAATTGTAGAACTTCTTTCCTTTCAGCACGAAGTTCCGGCTGCCTCTGGATCTAACGGTCGTTCGCTCCATGTAATAACCAAAGCTGGTGAGCGCATTAAACTCAAAGGTGTTGCTGGGTTTGATTCAAGTACCGAACCTCCACAAGTTGTCCTGCCTCAGCCTCAAGTTCCATTTGCCGATAATCAACGTCGGCACGTAGGGGTGAATGCCGATGTCACCATGAAGCTGGTGCCCTCTTCGCCACGCTTTCTCCATAGCTTAGCTGGGGCCAATGCCACGCAAGAATTTATAGCCCACCAGCGTTTGGCGGTAGCCAGTGCTTCGCGGCGACCCTTAGCGCGCGTGCTCTTTAATGAGTTTGATGCTGCAGGCCGCCAAACCGGAGCCGTGGCCGCGCGCCTGCCACCAGGTATAGAACTGGCGCACTATACTTCTGTGCCCACCTTTCAGCCTCCGGGTAGCCCGGAGCTGTTTGTCCTGGGACAAGAAGACGAATCTATTCTGGCCGAATCTTACTGGGCGAACCACGCTCAGATTTACCAAGCCATTGGCTCCACGCGCCGGCGTGCACTAGAAATCGCTGGAATTGGTCGACACTCCGGGCACCACGGGAATATTTTTATATCAAAAGACACAGGCGTAGAGTTTTATGATCTCGATAGCACGGTAAACATTCGCAACTTACATCAACCGGAGCGCTCGGTGCAGGTACTGCGCGATATTACTTCCGATCTCGTACGCTCACTTTTTTCCATTAGCGTTACGTTTATGGGTGCGAATGCCTATGGACGTTTATATCAGGCAAGTGACAATCCTATTCTGGCATATATCGATGGGTTCTTTGGGGCAGATATCGACGAGATCGACCTGGTAGATGGAGCTGCCGAAATTTCTGCTCTTTTACAGTATGAACTTGCGAACAATGCCGACATCATTGGTATTTACGGCAATATGGTTCGAGCGTTTATGGCTAAAGATTTTACCGCTTACGATGGGTACCGAAATAACTTCCTCCTGTGTTTT
>CAZLUF010000097.1:0-5261 GCA_964562645.1 uncultured Candidatus Peribacteria bacterium | reverse complement strand
TGAGTTTCTTTGGTTACTTTCTTGTCTGGTAGACAAGAAAGTGACAAACGGCCAACCGTTTTGAACGATCGAAAGAAATAACAGAGCCTGCTTATCTGGTAGACAAGAAAGTGACAACTGACTCCACTGTTGATCACTAACAGAAATGACATCTCTACTTTAGTTGCATTACCTAGAATCTGTACCTGAAAAGATCGAATCGACCTTTTAAAACACGATTGCCAAATTTGCGATATGAGTCTTATTCAGCTCGTATCAACTACGATTTTCCGCTATAATTCAATGAATTCACTCATCAAAACCACATATGAAAATCATCCCCCATGGAGCTGCGCGCGAAGTGACCGGTACCTGCCACGAAATCCAGGTGGAAGGAAAGCGCATTCTGCTCGATTGTGGTTTGTTCCAGGGGCGCCGTAGCGAGGCCGCCGTGAAAAATTCTACGTTTCCGTTTGATCCCCGAAAAATCGATGCCGTGATTCTCACGCATGCGCACGCCGATCACGTTGGGCGTATTCCTTTGCTCTATAAACAGGGTTACCGCGGGCCGGTGTATGCCACGTTTGCCACGGTAGATTTGGCCGAGGTGATGCTGAAAGATAGCGGGTACATTCAAGAGCAAGATGAGCAATTCTTCTGTAAATATTTGAGCCAATCCAAAATGCAGTGCGATGGGCCGCTCTACACCCAGGCCGATGCCGAGGAGTGCATGCGCCTCTTTAAGGGCGTGCATTACGGTGAGTGGAACCAAATTCTGCCTGGTATTAAGGCTCAATATATCGATGCGGGGCACATCATTGGTGCTGCCGAAATAGTGATGGAGATCGAAGAGGGTGGTCGCACCCGCCGCATTGGATTTAGTGGCGATGTGGGCCGCTCTATGTTGCCCATCATTCGCGACCCTAGCCCCATGTCGGCTGTAGAGGTGCTCATTTGCGAATCGACCTACGGTAACCGCAAGCACGAAAGCATTACGCACGGCCAGGCGCGCTTAAAAGAAGTAATTACCAAAACCGCTCACCGGGGCGGAAAAGTGCTTATTCCAGCCTTTTCTTTAGAGCGTACTCAAGAGATCATTTACGACCTGCATGTGCTGTGGGATCAGCGTGAAATTCCACCTGTGCCAATCGTGATCGATTCGCCGCTAGCCAGCCGAGTGACCGAGGTCTTTATGAAACACCCAGAGTGTTACGATGCCGAGTTGTACGCTCAATTTTTGAGCAAACAACATAATCCATTTAACTTTTCGCTCGTGCGCTACACCAGTTCGGTCGATGAGAGTAAGGCGCTCAATCACACTCCTGGGCCGATGATCATTATGGCGGCCTCGGGCATGTGTGAAGCCGGACGCATTCGTCACCATCTCCGTAACGAAATCGGTAACCCCAAAAATACGGTGTTGGCGGTGGGGTACATGGCCGAAAACACACTCGGTCGTAAGGTAGTAGATCCCGAAGTCACCGAGGTAAAAATCTTTGATGAATTTATCCCCAAAAAAGCCGAAATTGTACAGATCGATGTGTACTCCGGCCACGCCGATATGGACGATTTGGATCGCTATGTCGAAGGCGTCGAAGGTCTTAAAAAACTGATTTTGGTTCACGGCGAAGCCGAACAGATGGATGCCTTTGCGGTCCGCATGCGTACCAAGCTGGGGATAGAAGTTGAGTGCCCCGAGCGAGAGCAGGTACTCGAAATTTAAGAAATAAAAGCAACATTATGCATACCTTCTACGCCGCTTTTTCTCAGGCCTGTGCACGCTATAGCGAACTCGAGGCGCCACCGCGTCGCGGGACTGTCGATCTTACTGCGCTAGATGTTGCAGGTGAGGTGCTAGAATCCTGGAAGGGTCGCATGTCTGCTGATGATGCCATGCAGGCAGCTGTACGTTTTAATGAGGCACATAACGTGCGGCCACTACCAACAGGGGTAGGGCGCATTTATCGTGGTAACGACAATGCCTGGGAACTGGTGCTCACGACACGTGGGCTATTATGTTTTGTGCCTGGGCGACCACCAGCTGTGCCGGCAGTTGAACTTACCGAGCCACGAAAGCAGGTTAAGCGGAAAGTCGATGCGGCATTAGATTTTGAACCTGGCGCCATTATTCCTATGGATCCGGTAAAACTCATGGATCAACTTTCGACAATTTTCCATAGTACGTTACACAATCGTTTCGAGATGATTAAGCGGATTATCAATAGCTGGAATATCACTTGTGGCGGCCCAGGTGCGCCTGAAGTAGACATTACAGCTGTGAGTAATAACGAATGGATTTTGGCGTACCATCAGGGACGATTTCAACTTACAGAGCGTCCAAAGGGTGATCCAAAGTAGGGGAGTAATCGCCTGCATTTGATTCGTTCCTGAGGCGACTGTTTCGGAGTCAATTCAGGCTTAGAGCCCTAATTCTTTGGCAATCGGCTTCATGGCATCGAGCGTGATGCCAATGAACTCGTCGAGCGGAATCTGCAGTAATTCCTCGCACTTTTTGATCTGCTCGCGGTCTACCTGCGCGGCAAAGGCCTTCTCTTTGAGCTTCTTTTTCACTGAGCTCACTTCGACATCGGCGATCTGCTTACTGGGTCGCACTTTGGTGACGGCAATAATAAAACCGGTGAGTTCATCTACGCAGTACAGAGCTTTACGGAGCTGCGTATTGAGTGGGTACTCTTCGCCGTACTTAGCAGCATAGTGCGCGCGAATATCGCCTAATAATTCGGCAGGGGCTTTAATGGTCTCCAACATTTTTTGGAGTGGCTCACCGCAGTGTTTTTCGTAATCTTTATCTAGGTGATCCCAATCTAAATCGTGGAGCATACCAGCAATCTTCCATGTTTGTACGTCTCCGCCAAACTTTTTAGCTAAAGCCTCCATGGCGGCTCCAGTAGCCAATAAGTGAGCCTTGGTTTGGTCGGCATGTGCTTCTATAAGCGAATGGGCAGCGGGCAGCAAATGGCCATACTCAGCGTGCTGGAGCAGGTGAGTAGTATTGCTGGCAGGTAGGCTGGCAGGGGCACTGGCCTTAGCGGCAGCGGCTGGTGCTTCGGCACTTACTGGTGCTGGCGTATGTGTAGTGGGCTTCATTAGTGGGAACAGCACTACATCGCGCAAGTTTGGCTGTTGTGTGAGCAGTGCCACAATGCGATCAATCCCCATGCCCCAGCCGCTACAAGGCGGGCAACCGTGCTCCAGTGCCACTACGAATTCATCGTCTTTTTCGTGAGCGTCGCTATCGCCGCCGGCGTGGGCTTTGGCTTGATCTTCAAAACGTTCGGCTTGGTCTACGGGATCTACTAACTCGCTATAGGCGTTTACAATTTCCCAACCGCCAACTACTAACTGGAAACGATCGGTAATGGCCGGGTTTTCGTCGTTGCGGCGAGCGAGGGGGCTGAGCTCAATTGGGTGTTGAATGATAAAGGTGGGCTGCACCAAACTTGGTCGACTCACTTTTTTATAGAGCTGATCGATGAGATTTCCCTTACCTAATACCTCCACGTTTACATCCAGCTGGATACCGGCTTTTTTCATCGCCGCGCGAAGATCATCGGCGGTTTTGGTCTCTAAAAAGTCGATTCCGCAGGCTTGTAAGATGGATTCGCGGATACTCAATCTTGGCCAAGGTGGTGCAAAATCTACCTCTACCAACTGGCCATCGCGATCCGGAATATTAATCTTGGTTGTGCCGCACAATTTTTGGATGATGAAGCTGAGCATCTGCTCGGTAAACTTCATATTTTCGATGTAATCCCAATAGGCTGCGTAGTGCTCGACCATCGTAAAGTCCTGCAAATGGCTGGGGTCTACGCCTTCGTTACGGAACACGCGGGCGACTTCGAACACACGATCAAAGCCACCTACCAAACATTCTTTCAAATATGTTTCGGGGGCAATCCGTAGGTATACATCTAAATCGTAGGCTTCGTGATGAGTTTTAAAGGGTGTTGCCAGTGCGCCCGAGGCAGAGTTTACGAGCACGGGTGTTTCCATTTCCTGGAAGCCGTTTTCCCAGTAAAACTCGCGTAGTGCACGCAAAAATTGGCTGCGGAAGTTAAACCGTTCAAAGGTATCTTGATTTGTCATTAAGTCTAAATAACGCTGTCGCCAGGCGGTTTCTTGGTTTTGCACACCATGCCACTTTTCGGGTGGTTGGCGGAGTGTCTTACTCAAAATGACCCACTGCTGAGCGAGCGCGGATGGTTCACCTTTTTGCGTCGTAAAACGTGTTCCCATTACGCCAATGTGGTCACCCAAATCTAAGAGCTTGAGTGCATCTTGATACGCCTCGATACCAATGACTTCTTGGCGCAGTACGATCTGCAAACGACCAGTGTGATCCTGTAATGTAATAAAGGTAATTTTCCCCATATCGCGCAGCAGCACAATACGCCCACACACACTCAGTGGAGTTTCGTCGGGTAAATTGCGACCTTCGTCGAGCGTGCAGGTGCGATTGAACTTAGCAGCATACGGAATAATCCCTTTACTGCGGAAGTTTTCACTTTTTTGATGGCGAATAGGATCCATGTTGGCAGCATACCGCAGAAATATTTGCTTCGCGATGGAAGTTCAGGACACAATTTCGTCTAGATAAATTTACATTTATCTATTCAGAACCATTTCTCTATCTCTACATTAAGGAGATAGGATAAAAAAATGATACAGTGGGCGTTAAATTGTTTTAAACTACGCATTTCCTATGTCTCGCTCACGTCAGTTACTCCTTAATGTTGGAACACTTGTATCCCTATTAAGTAGCTCTGTACTGCCAATAGGTGCGATTCCAGTCTACGCACAAGTGCCACCTGCCGGGTGTACTACACCGGGTGATTGCGCAGACTTAAGCGCGAACTTTAAGGCTTTGACTGTACGTGGCGCCGGGACAACCGATCGTCCTGTTCTAGTCATTTCTACTGGTGGACTCTTAACAATGTATGGAACAGGTGGAGTGGCCTTGCTCCCACACTCTGGGGCAGCTGGCTCTACCACTGCACTTCGCTTTAATGAACTGGGTGCAAATGGTAGCAACTACGTTGGGTTTAAAGCCGCCGATAACTTGGCTAGTAATTCCATTTGGACTCTCCCTACGGCCGATGGCACTTCGGGCCAATTACTTACTACTAATGGAGCAGGCCAATTATCTTGGGTAAGCATTGGAGTACTTTCGGCCGAGGTGGGCACTGCCTCTTTTAGTGGGGCTGTCCGCACAGTAGGAGATACCCGCTACGTTAAAAAACAGGGTGACACGATGACAGGGG
>CAZLUF010000096.1:0-5268 GCA_964562645.1 uncultured Candidatus Peribacteria bacterium | reverse complement strand
AAATCCACCACTCACAATCATGACCCGGTGGCCCAGCTGTTGTAGTTCATCAATGAGCTTTGGTATACCAAGTGTTATTCGTTCGGTACTCCGCCGACCAAAATCCTGGACAGTATTTTGGCTGATTTTTGCCACCTCTAGGCGTTTACGCATGGAATCGAGGAGGGCTAAATCGCCGTTCATACCTCGATCCGTAATCGCTTTTACTTCGTTCATTACGTGTGCCTGTTCGGCTATGGGCAGTTCTCGAATGCTCAGAGCAATCAATTCGTCGAGTGTTTCGAACTCCACCAGGGTGGAATCGAAATCAAAGGCGATGTCGGCCGGTGTAACTGCAGAAGATGGCACGGCGGTGTTAGGCGCGAACAGCATCTAGCGTAGCAGCATTAGTGCCAGTCTCAACTACTGCCTGCCCTGGCGTTACATCACCCCCCAAAATTTTGGCGATTTGTGCGCGGGCAGATTCGGCTACAAATTCAGGCCACTCGCCGCCGCGAGCTGCTTCGATAACTTGGTTTGCCTCTTCAGCTGTCAGACGTGACCAACCTCCTAACTCAATTTTGGCTTTTCCTTGCTCAAAAATTCGGCGATAAGTGATCCATGAAAAAGAAGAGAGCCGCTTGATCTCCTGTTCTTTTTTTCCTGCATATACTTGCTCCCATGTGCCGTCGGGAGAATCAATCCCATCGGGCACCCTGTAACTGAGTGTAGATAAGCTTGGCGTAAATTTACCGGGCTTATCGGCGGTTGCCACATAATTATGCCGATCAAAATCTTCGTTAGTCGGAATTTCTTCGGCGTCGTAGATGCGGAGTTCTGGAGTCATGATGAGAGAAAGGGAAGCAAGATACAAAAAACGCCCCGGTTGTCGAGGGGCGGTAGAGTTGCAAGAGAGAAAATTATTTCAGCAACAACCGACCCCTGGCTGGGAGGAGCAGGAAGATACTGGGGAGCAGCTGATGACGTAAGCGCCGTTCACGAGCGGGAGAGTAACATGTACAAATAGAAAAGCAACTACTTAGTAGCACATATAGTGTTAATGGCTTACATAAGCACTATTGTTAGTGCTTGATAATTTCGAGCGTAGCGTGCCTGCCTTTTGTGACTACGCGTACAGTACCCCCAATTGGGAAGGTAAACAGGGGATACGTGTGACCAAAATCGCAGTTGGCAATAATGGGAATATCTCCCAGTTCTGATTTTGTACGAATGATTCGCTCGAGTAATTCGCGCGTTACTTCGCTGGCTTTCTGAAACCGGCCGATCACAAGTCCGCGAATGTTCTTGGCAGATGAGAGGTGTAGGAGTGATTGTACATTGCGGTCGAATGTGCGAGCGGGAGATTCGTAATCGTCTTCGATAAACACGATACTGTTTTCCAGTGGTGGCATGTATTCGGTGCCTTGCAACAAATTGAGCGTGCAGAGGTTGCCACCAATGATGGTACCTTCGGCTGAGCCCTCGCGGATGACCCAAGGTCCATCGGTCGATTCAAATTGTAAAACGGGGTGTTCGGGCGAGTATCGATCGTTCGTCCATACTGGTGATTGATCTACGGTAAAGGCATCTGTTTGCAGTAAACACTGTTCAAATTTTTTGTACGAATGCTGCATTTGTTGGCCCAGTCCAAAAAAGTAAAAATTTGGACCAGAGTAGGTAACGAGTCCAGTTTTGGCATAGATGGCATTACTGAGTGCAGTAATGTCCGAAAAGCCACACACAATTTTTGGATGTGTACGGATGAGTTCGTAATCCAGGTGACCGAGCAGTTGATTGCAGAGCCAGCCTCCGCGAATGGCAATGAGGGCGTGAACAGTGGGATCTAAAAAGGCTTCGTGAATATCGGCTACTCGCGCTTCGATACTCGCTGTTTCCATTTCGTCACAGTCGCGTAAGTGGGCTGCCTCGGTGACTTGCATCCCACGATCGATAAACCATTGCTTTGCTACGTCTAGTCGTTCATTGGTCATCCAGTTGAGTGTCGGTAGCGTGCACGAGGGTGCAATGATGCGAACTCCAGAACCGCGAGTGAGCTTAGGTGGAAACATTACTGAAGATGTTACCAAGAGATCCCCACGAGAACCAATGCACTGCTAGGAAATAGAAATATCAGAAAAATATGCGCGCTTGGTCTATGGTAAATTTTTTTGTTTAATTAGTTAAATTTGTTTAATCATAAACAAAAAATATGAATACAAAAATTGATCGATAGTGGGCATTTAACTCGATTTCTTCACGCTCAAGACCAGCTTGCCTTCCTTCTCATCCACCTTCACCACGCTGCCATCGGGCACTTTGCCTTCGATGATCTGGAGCGAGAGTTCATCGAGCAGCTCATTTTGGATTACCCGCTTGAGAGGGCGAGCACCAAAAGCGGGGTCGAACCCTCGGCTGGCGATGGCATCTTTGGCGGCATCGGTGAGCTTGAGTGAAATATTTTTGGCGGCCAAGCGACTGGCCACTTTTTGAAGTTGAATATCTACAATTGAGCGAATCTCTACAGTAGTGAGTGGCTGGAAGATCACGATGTCATCGATACGGTTTAAGAACTCCGGGCGGAACGTTTGTCGGAGGAGATCATCCACCGCCTTCTGTTGTAAAATCTTCTGCTCAGCAAACTCGGCGATCTCGCGGCTGCCTAAGTTGCTTGTCATAATGATCACTGTATTTTTAAAGTCGACCGTGCGGCCTTTGCTATCGGTCAGGCGACCATCGTCTAATACTTGGAGCAGAATGTTAAAGACATCGGGATGCGCTTTTTCAACTTCATCGAGTAAGATGACGGTGTAGGGGTGGCGGCGCACGGCTTCCGTTAGTTGGCCACCTTCTTCGTAGCCTACGTACCCGGGCGGCGAACCGACCAGGCGGGCCACACTGTGCTTTTCCATGTACTCACTCATGTCGATGCGCACCATTAGCTTTTCGTCTTGGAACAAAAACTCAGCCAAGGCTTTGGCGAGTTCGGTTTTACCGACTCCGGTAGGACCCAAAAATACAAATGAACCAATGGGGCGGTTTTCCTCTTGGATGCCGGCGCGGCTGCGGCGCACGGCGTTACTCACGGCGGCTATGGCTTCGGTTTGACCGATCACACGCTTACCCAACTCTTCTTCTAGGCGTGCCAACCGCGCCGTTTCGGTGCTGAGCATTTTTTGGACCGGAATGCCCGTCCAGCGCGAAACTACCTTAGCGATATCTTCGGCGGTGACCTCTTCTTTAAGCAGGGGATTATCTTTCTGCATTTTACGGAGCGAGTCTTGGGCTTCCTTTAACTTTTTTTCGAGCGCAGGGATTTCGCCGTAGCGAATTTCGGCTGTGCGCTGCAAATTACCCTCACGCTCGGCACGCTCGGCTTCGGCGCGGAGCAGCTCTGTTTGCTTGCCAGAATCTTTAATGACATCAATAAACTCTTTTTCCTGGCGCCAGCGAATTTCGATCTCCTTGTGCTCCTCGCGTAGGTTGCCAATTTCTTTTTCGAGCACGGCTAAACGCTTTTTAGAGGCCTCGTCTTTTTCGCGCTTGAGGGCTTCGCGCTCTACTTCCAGCTGACGGAGTTTGCGTTCAAGTCGATCCAAATCGGTCGGCTTACTGGCGATTTCGATACGGAGGGTAGAGGCGGCTTCGTCCATTAAATCAATCGCCTTATCGGGCAAAAAGCGATCACTGATGTAGCGGTTACTGAGCTGTACGGCTGCCACGACGGCACTGTCTTGAATGCGCACGCCATGGTGTACTTCGTACTTCTCTTTAATGCCGCGTAATATCGAAATGGCATCTTCGGGCGCTGGTTCGCCTACTTGTACCGGCTGGAACCGGCGTTCGAGTGCGGCATCTTTTTCGATGTATTTGCGGTACTCCTTGAGAGTCGTGGCACCAATGGTGCGTAGCTGTCCACGGGCGAGAGCAGGTTTGAGTAAGTTCCCGGCATCCATGGCACCCTCGGTAGCACCAGCACCCACAATGGTGTGGAGCTCATCGATAAACAGAATAATTTCGCCGGCACTCTCTTCGATCTCTTTAATTACCGCCTTCAGGCGATCTTCGAACTCGCCGCGGTACTTGGTACCAGCGATCATGGCGCCCAAATCGAGCGCGAGCACGCGCTTGTTGCGGATGGTTTCGGGCACGTCGCCATCCACAATTTTTTTACTGAGTCCCTCCACAATGGCCGTTTTACCGGTACCCGGTTCGCCCACCAGCACGGGGTTATTTTTAGTGCGACGGCTCAAAATTTGCATGATGCGGCGGATTTCTTCATCGCGGCCGATTACGGGATCGATCTTCCCTTGGCGAGCTAAGGCTGTGAGATCTTGGGCATATTTCGTGAGTGCTTGGTAGGTGCCCTCGGGATCCTGCGAAGTCACACGCTGGCTCCCGCGAAGGGTTTTGAGAGCAGCTAAAATGGACTCGGTCTTGAGTGGTAGAACAGCCTGGATCTCCTTTTGTTCTACTAAGGCAAGTAGTAAGTGCTCGGTCGAAATATACTCGTCGCGCAAACTCCCGGCGTGCGATTCGGCCGCTTGTAATACTTTTTGTAGTTCGGGGGAAAGATACGTTTGCCCATTGCCACCGCTGACACTGGGGAGTTTTTTGAGGGCAACTTGTGTTCGTTCACTCACTTGGGCCGGAGCCTGCTCCAACTTTTCCAGCAGAGTAGGGACTAAACCGGCGGCCTGTGTCACTAGGGCTTCTAGCACGTGCAGTGGCGTGAGGGCCTGATGGTTCAGGCGCTGGCTTAATTGTAGGGCGCCTTGGATCGCTTCGGCGGCCTTAGTGGTGTAGCGGTCGAGATTCATACCGACCAGGATACTCGATTATCACTCGCATGTCGAGAGTGATAAAGACCAAATTCCTAGTTTTTGCCAATGGTAAAACCGAGCGCGGTGAGGGCTTGGGTGGTGCTGGCAAACACACGATTCTGTTTTTCTAGAGGCAAAAACCACTCAGCCTTATGGAGTAATGGTGTAATACTAGTGCTGGCTCCAGTAATGCAAATTTGGCCGCCTTTGCCTTGCCATTTTTCGACAATTTGTCCGAGCGTATCTAGGCCATCGGCATCGATGGCAAACAAGTTGCGCAAACTCAAAATGAGCATGCCACAGGGGATAGTGGCAATCGATTCCATGTGCGCCTCGCTATTGAAGTAATTGAGTTCGCCAGCAAAACGGTACACCACTACATCATCTACCTGTACATGAGTGCGAGCCTCTTCGCTTGGTACCCGTGTCAGGAGTTGGCCTTGGCGATGCAGGGTAATTTCGCTCTGAC
>CAZLUF010000095.1:0-5293 GCA_964562645.1 uncultured Candidatus Peribacteria bacterium | reverse complement strand
TATGGCTCTCCAAATGCATGGAGTACAGTCGACTGATTAGGCGGCATCGTTCCATTGTACCGTGAATACCCATCGATAGAAAGAACTCTACCGTAACCAATCGCTAAGCTCTTGCCACATACCGGGTTGTAAAAACACCGTATTGTGCTCGGCACCAGGGGCTATCACTATCCGTCTACTTTTGGCACGCCGTGCTGCCTGGTACAACGTATCCGCTTGCGCGAGTGGAATCATTTCGTCTTGCTCAGCTGCAAAAATAAGTACTGAGCCTGTGTAGTCCGAAACTTGGTCCATATTTTGGAATGCATCGTGCGTAAGTGGAGCCAGCAAGAACCCTAAAGTACCAGCCCGAACAATATCACTGAGCCGCGTAAAGGGTGTAATGAGTACGACATGATCCGCCGCTTCGCTAACCGCATGGAGGAGCGCAGGCCCGGAACCCAAGCTCTCGCCAAGCACCAGGAGTGTGGTTGGCTCTGTAGCTCGCAGGTAGGCCCGAACCGAATCGACTGCTGCGAGTGTCCGGCGGTGTGTTGGGCGACCCAGCCCACCCGCAAAACCTGGGTACTCCACTAAAAACACTTGATACCCGCGCGATAGCAAGGGCGCTACATACGGCGTACGGTCGCAGGCGGTACCGGCATTGCCATGGTAGAGCACCGCCACTCGAGTACTGCGTCCAAAAACCAACATCTCTATTCCCTCGGGCGTTACGACCACCTCATGAGGCAGGGCGGTTGCGCAAACATGCAAAGAGGCAGATCCAGGCAAATATACTAACCGCTCCTGCTGCCACCACATAACGAGCAGCCCACTCCCAAATAGCAGGATACTAACTGCAATCGCACGACGGAAAGGTATACGTAACTGTATAGACACATCGTACCAGAGCACCGCCCTTTCGTCTGACAAGCGTGAAGCGCCAAAAAATCTTGTAACCTTTTGCCACCAATTGCGTCTTATACCATGTACCTCATCTTTTCCCCATCCCCTCTATGACCGAAAGCAGATCTACCCTAAACCTCCGCCCACCGCTGTGGCTCCCTATTGTGGTGGTGGCCATTGGCGGCTGTTTTTACTTAGCTGGTAAGAACATGGAAATCCAAGCCCCCCGCGAAAACCCGCTCACAATCTCGGTGAGCGCCGATGCCAAAGTAACCACTTCGCCCGATATCGGCTACGTCACATTTGGCGTGGTCACCGGACGCCAGACGACTGCCAAAGCGGCCACCGATTTAATCGCCAAAAATATGAAAAATGTAATGACCGCCATTACTGGGCTGGGTATCGACGCCAAAGATATTACTACCGAAAACTTTTACCTGAGCCCCGAGTACGATTACACACCTACCGGCCAAGTGCCCCGTGGGTTCCAAGCCTCGCAGTCACTCCGGGTAAAAGTTCGCGATCTCGATAAAATCGGCAGTGTGATTACCACTGCCACCGAGGCCGGAGCTAACCAAGCCAGTAACATCAGTTTTACGGTCGATAAGCCCGAGGCCCTGCAGGCTCAGGCCCGTACAGAAGCCATCGAAAAAGCTAAGGCCAAAGCGCTTGTACTGGCTCAAAACCTGGGCATGTCACTCGGCCGCATGACTGCCTTTAGTGAAGATGGTGCCACACCGCCTATGCCAATGCCCATGCTGCAACGAGCAGCCATGGCCGATGACGAATCTGCCAAAATCGAAATTTCCGTGCCCACAGGCGAGCAGGAAATTCACTCCAACGTCACACTCACCTACGAACTCCGATAATCACTCACGACATTGCCCCCTCAGAACGAGGGGGCTTTTTATACGAAGGTGAATGATCTCGTGCGACTGTCAATTGAGCGGCAGCAAGTCTCCGGCATAGAATCTGGGCATGCGCATCTCCACCACCACTGTACTTAGCACACTCGCCATTGTTGCCACGGTTCCTATGGCCTCTGCTCTCACGCTCCGTGCACCTCTGCAACCTATTCAGTTGGGCTCTAGTAGTAGCGCGAGCACAATGCCACTTCTGAAGCCACTGTATCTCAGCAGCGCATCGAGTTCATCGAGTAGTTCCAGCGCTGTTACGGCAAACCCAGAGGGGCCAAAATCTACTACCAAACCTCAAAAAGATCCAAACCTCATGCAGTACTGCCAAGGCATTGCCGTCACTCTCCTCAAGGGCGAAAACATAACGATCACTGGCGAAGATGCCGCCAAATTTAATCTGTCGATCGACATGCTTAAAAAAGCCAATGCTCTGTGCGCAGCTATGGGCTACGAATTAATGATGACAGGATCAGAAGGATCATTCTCGTCTTCGTCGACGAGTGTAGTGTTCATGTCGGGCACATTCTCCACTTCGTCGAGTAGCATAAGCTGGAATTCCAAAGGATCATTCTCTTCGAGTAGCACTGCAACAGTCATTACCACCTCTGAGCTCAAGTACTGCAAAAACCTTGGCAAAACCACCACGCGCAGTGGCGTGTCGTACTGCAAGTACCAATGTGGCACCAGCACCAAGGTTGCCAAGTGTCCTAGTCGATAAAGCCGCTCGGTTACTTGTTTGCCTTTTTCTTCATAGCTGCCGAAACCATACCTGGCTTTTTGGCTGCTTCTTTAAGCAATGTTTTGAGTGCAGCGATATTGAGGTCTTCGATCTTTTTAAAGCGAATACAGCTTTTACCGACACTTACTTTTCCTAGCTCTTTGGCATTCTTTTCCGCTAAGTATACTCCGTCACTTGTGCAACAACAGACATACAAGCTGATGTACTGTTTTTGGCTTGCCAGTGCAATAACTGGCCACTCAATTTCTTCGCCTTTGTAGTTCAGATACGGGAACGATCCATAGCCAAGCATGTTGTATGGAAAGTGCGGCTTAAGGCCTGGCACAGTTTTCTGAATCAGTTGATCCAAATACTCAATCAGTTCCCGACGCTCGGGCGTGAGCATCGCTTTGTACTCAGCAATCGTTTTAGCTTTGGTGGGCTTGAACATGTTCATGCCCGGAGTGTAACACATTGTGCCTCATTCGCCCGTGAACCATCTGCCAACTACTGCAGCAAATTCTTAATACTCTGCTGGCAGTAGGAACTCTCACCAGAGGTGACGCACGATGGTTTGGTTACCGTGAGGAATTCGTATACAGCCTTTGCATGCTCGCACTGCTGAGTTCGCATACCTACTTCGCAAGCCCATCTTTTCGTGCCCAAAAATTCATCCCTACACTCAGACCACAAAAAACAGGCAGGAATAATGGGGCCCGTATCATTTTTGCCCATGAGGCTATCTACAATGCTCTTTCTTTCCTTCATGCAATCGCCATCCACCCAACAGTCATCTACGCGCTCGTTTACCACTGCCCACGAATTAATCCGCAACATGCGGCGACAATCATCGTTATATCCCGATTTGCAATTAATAGCGCCATTGGTAATCGCCGAATGGATGTTAGCCATACGGTTACACCAATCTTGTCCACTGCAGGTTGGAGATTTCACTATAACTTCTAGCGCCGCCAAGCACGGCTCGTACTGACGACAAGACAAGCTGCCACTTCTAAACGTACTCAGCAGCTCACGGCAAATAGTCGACTGCAAACATGTTTTTACTTCCGTTGGAACTGAGGCACTAACAAAGTACTGTCTCGCTGCATCGCACTCGGGGGTTACGTTCCCAAAACACTCCGGCAAAAACGATTCTAAGAGCCATTGCACGGTAGCCATTTTGGCACAATTTTCCTTAGTCAACGTGCAAGTAAATCGATAGTATGCCCAGCAATTTTTATCAGCGAGACACGAGTAATCTCCGGTAGCCATGGCGAGCATTTTCGGCTGACACGCCGCTGGAGGTGCACCGTACCCTGGGCACTCTGCGCCTGTCCACTTCGCTGACGATACCGACGCACTCGAAACCGACGAAGCAGGGCCAGCGTGCAGTACCGACGATGTCGAAGATGATCGCAGTGCCAAACGATTAGGTGCACGCGATGTAGTGCTGCGCGAAGTCTTACTCACCGAACCCTTGCGACCCGTATTTTTTACTGGCAAGGGTGTATAAATCGGTGTGGCCTGGCCTTGGAGTGGTAGTACGCCATACTGCTCAACCGTAGCGGCCAACAGTACCAGGGCAACCACCGAAAAAGTAGCCACAGCCAACGAGTGGTGGTGGCAGTTACGAACGAAACGACGCAGAGATGAGTGCATAGATAAAAATGGAGGAATCTCCTCAGTATAGCAAAAAACGTCTACCGAAGATAGTTACCCTCCCTCCCCTCCAAACTGCACGCGCTCGTAATACCCATCTTGATAGCTCTGATGATAGCGAGGTGAACTATGTTTAATGGCACAACTGTAGACTTCGGTCATGTTGGCGACTGCCTTGGCCCAAGCCATGAGCCCATTGGCATAATCGCAGTAGTGGCAGCTCATGCGTTGGAGCAGCGTGAGCTTAAGTAAGCGACCACGATCGAAAGTGATGTAATCTTTTTTAGAAATTTTAGGAATATCACAGATCGTAAAATAGATGGCTTGGTACAAGCTGAAGGTAACATCAATCATGAGGAGTGGAATGATCATGCTCAGAATCGCAACGCTGGAAATGGTCTGAGCTACAAACCCGAGTGGCTTTTTAATTTTGTCGGCTTGGACAATGGTGGAGACAGGCATAGTGCGAGTGTAACAGAAATATTTTACTGCCAGTTTTATTCAATTCGGCCTATTGAAGTGAGGGATTCTATTTCATACCTTAAAAAAAATAGTTATCGACTTTTTGGCTTATTGATAATGTTAATTAACACTTGCTTTTTAAAATATATATGGTATTTTACCATTTACCAAGATTGTGACGTAAACGAACGTGCTTGGAGCACGTTCATTCGCACCATCGGCTACGTTAACCAAATTTCGTTCCGTTTCTCTCTTAGGGAGTCCGCATGGAAGCATGCGGAATTACATGTTAGTTCGAAGATCCCCCAAGACCTGGGGCAATAGGTCAAAAAAGCTCGGTATTGAAGTACTAGAAGTGCGTCTTCCACTTGCATCCGACTTGTCTCCGGCTGAGTTGGATGTGAACGGCGACGGGCACGTCAGCCCAATCGACGCTTTGATAGTAATCAATTACCTCAACTCCAACGGTGCCTCACGTCTGGCTGCCCCAAAGGTTGCCGATGTCAAACCTATCATCCCCGAAGGCGGTTCGGTATCCCTGCGCGTGCCTGCGGGCTACACTATTGGATCCCCTGCTCCTGAAAATGTTGATGCTGTTCTGAGTGGCAATGTACTCACTCTTACGCAAACGGGGTCTGGCGACGATGTCGTC
>CAZLUF010000094.1:4239-5299 GCA_964562645.1 uncultured Candidatus Peribacteria bacterium | reverse complement strand
CTAAGGCGCTATAGCCTTTAGCCACAATATCGGGAACTGTAAGGATGTTACCCAGGCTTTTACTCATCTTTTCGCCAGCTAAATCGATGCGGCGCTTGTGGAGCCAGTGGCGGACAAAAGGCTTGCCGGTAACACATTCACTCTGGGCAATTTGGCACTCATGATGAGGGAAGATGTTGTCCTCGCCACCGGTGTGGAGATCGAGCGTATCGCCGAGCAAGCTGCGACTCATGGCACTGCATTCGATGTGCCAACCCGGGAAGCCCTGGGGGAAGGCCGGACCACTGGGATTGCGGGGTGATTCCCAGCGTAATGCATGGTGTTCATTCTGGCCTACGCAGAACTTCCAGAGGGCGAAATCGGCGGGGTGGTGTTTTTCTTGATTCACCTCTACGCGAGCCCCAGCTGCGAGATCCTGCACGGTATTTCCGGAGAGTTTGCCGTATTCTTTGAATTCTTGCACCGAAAAGTAAATTCCATCTGACGTAATGTATGCTTTTTTTGACTCTAGGAGTGACTCGATCATCTGCTTCATTTGTTCCACATATTCGCTGGCGCGGGGGCGGGCCAACTGCCCGTTAATAATGGGATCAAGAATATTGAGAGCATGTTCATCGGCGATGTATTGCTCCTCGTATTTACGGGCAATCGCAATAACGCTCTGGTGGGTAACAGAACCATGTTCTTCGCGGGCTTGCTTCTCGATCTTATCTTCGCCGGTATCGGCATCTTTCACTAAGTGGCCAACATCGGTGATGTTCTTGGCGTAGCGCACCTGGTAGCCGTGCCCTACCTCCAGCCACCTGCGCAGGAGATCGGCCATGAGGAACGAAGCGAAGTTTCCAATGTGCGGACGACCATACACGGTGGGTCCACAGGTATACATGGTGACAACAGGCGGGAGCAGGGGAGCAAACTGCTCTTCTTTCTTAGTGAGGGTGTTATAGAGATGGAGCGACACGGGGCTGAGTGAATGAATAGTGCGCCTAGAATACCCTATTTACGCTCAACACTGGAGTTATTTATCAGCTATATCACAGCACTTTCCCGGGGAAACTAT
>CAZLUF010000094.1:1197-4229 GCA_964562645.1 uncultured Candidatus Peribacteria bacterium | reverse complement strand
GCTACTGGCCAACTACGTTGGCAGCCAAGTACAACATAGTCTACATGACAACAAAAGCCTGTTGGCCTTCCATCTTTTGACGGGTCTCGTACAATGCCTACCATCACTCCCTCTTCCTCCTATGCTCAAGATCAATGATATCCGCGGGTTGCTAGGTACCCAGGCTAAGTCTTTGCTCGATCACAAGTGTACGACCATCAGTAAAGATCAACTGCATTTGCCTAGCATGGCCGAGATTCAAAAAGTATTTAGCGCCTCCGACCGTTCGGCCAAAGTAATCAGTAGTCTAAAGGCTATGTACAACCACGGCCGCCTAAAGGGCACGGGTTATCTTTCGATCTTGCCTGTAGACCAGGGAATTGAGCACAGTGCCGGAGCTTCGTTTGCCAAAAACCCCATCTACTTTGATCCAGAAAATATTGTGAAGTTGGCCGTAGAAGGTGGCTGTAATGCCGTAGCCTCCACACTTGGAGTGCTCGGTATGGTAAGCAAGAAATACGCCGAGAAAATCCCCTTTATCGTGAAGCTGAACCACAACGAATTGCTGACGTATCCAAACAAGGCTGATCAGATCATGTTCGCCACCCCAGAACAGGCCAAAAAAATGGGTGCGGCTGGTGTAGGAGCCACTATTTACTTTGGGTCGGCGGAGTCTGGTCGCCAGATTGTGGAGGTCAGTAAAGCCTTCGCTCGTGCGCACGAACTCGGCATGTTTACTGTGCTCTGGTGCTACCTCCGCAATAACTCCTTTAAAAAGGATGGTAAAGACCTCCACTTGAGCGCCGACTTAACCGGCCAGGCTAACCACTTGGGCGTAACAATCGAGGCCGACATCATTAAGCAAAAGTTGCCCGAATGTAACGGTGGTTACCTGCTCCTAGGGCAGGAAAGCAGCTACGGCAAAACCGATAAGCGCGTGTACGAAAAACTGAGCAGCGATCACCCGATCGACTTAACTCGTTACCAGGTGGCCAACTGCTACATGGGCCGCGCTGGTTTAATTAACAGTGGGGGAGCCAGTGGCGAGAACGACTTGGCTCAAGCTGTGATGACCGCTGTGATCAACAAGCGTGCCGGTGGTGCTGGGTTGATCTCGGGTCGTAAGGCCTTCCAGAAATCGATGGAAGAAGGTGTGGAGATCCTCAATGCCATCCAGGATGTGTACCTCTGCAAAGACGTTACCATCGCGTAAATAGTCTTAAAGTGTTTATGGAAACCCCTGGTGTAAGCTGGGGGTTTTTAGTTGTATAAGCAGAAATTGAGAAACAATGAGATATGATTTTAGTACTCTTTTCCTATTCTTTATTAGGGCTACAAAAAATGAGTACTGTTCCTTTTGTCGCGACAAAAGGAACCAAAAACGCTCCGCCGCCAACACCCACTCCGCCCGGCCCTGGGTCTCACTGCCGATGCCTCCAAGGCTTCGGCATCGTCAGTTCGACAGCGCGAAACGCGCTAAGCAGGGCCTTCCCCTACACCCCCCGTGGCGGCGGTACCACCCAGGTCTGTACCAAGAGTGAACCTACGCGCTTCTTTATATACTTGTTACTTCAGGGCGGGCGTCCAAAAACCACGGCGGGTGTGGGATTGTCCCGCCGCAGCGGGACGGGTGGGCGCATTGGTTTTTGGTGAGTTTCTTTGGTTACTTTCTTGTCTGGTAGACAAGAAAGTGACAAGCAGCCATTATCTTTAGTCGATCGAAAGCAATGACAAATCTGTAGTGGTGTAATGATATTTCTTTCTGTCTCTTCAAAAAAGTTATCTCCTTTGGCTTTGGGGAAAAAAGACTCAGCATTACTTTTCCACCGCACTCCACTACACTACATGCCATGCGGAATCTGTCGCGATTTGGCATTGGCCTGATAGGCATGTGTTTTTTACTCACGAGCTGTGGACCAACTGCTCCAATATTGGTTCCACCAGCACCAAAGACCGACCAGCGCTCGCAGGTAACTACTGAATCTTCCCGCTCGGGCGAACCTGTTATTGCTGTCATTGGGGCAGGCATCTCGGGTTTGGCTGCCGCAAGCGCGCTGCAGGCACGGGGCTTTTCTGTCACTGTCGTCGAAGCCAGAACGCGCTTGGGTGGCCGCATTGCCACCGATACGCGCTGGATCAATGGCCCTGTTGATATTGGCGCCAGCTGGATACATGGATTAGAGGGAAACCCCATTACTACCCTGGCCAACACGTACAATATTAAGTATGTGGAAACCGATAGTAGCCGCCAAGTAGCCTACGACACCAATGGCAGAATGCTCGGAGTAGATGAAACCGATGAAGTGCTCACCAACCTGCAGACGCTTCGAACCGAAATTACCAAACGCCGCACGCAGCTAAAATCGGATGAGCCACTGAGCGAAGCCATTACTGCTGTAATGAGTGGTAGCCATATGACACCACAGGCTCGTAATCGCTTTTTGCACGCCGTGCGCACCGAGATCGAAAATGAATTTGGTACCGATGCCGCCAACTTATCTCTGTTCCATTTTGATACCCGCGAACACCTGCCCGGCGAAGATGGTGTGTTCCCGGGCGGATACGCTGAGCTAATCCGCGCAATGGCTAAGGGCCTAGATATCCGTGTGAATTCACCAGTGCGCCAAATTAGCCAAATGAATGATCGTGTGATTCTCCATTTAGCAACCGGCGAAGAACTCGTGGTCGATTACGTTATTAGCACATTGCCACTTGGTGTCTTAAAGGCTGGCACGGTGACATTCGATCCACCGTTGAGTGCTAAAAAGCAGACAGCCATTACCAAGCTCGCCATGGGCAACGTGCAGAAGATCTACTTGCTCTTCCCTAGCGTATTTTGGGATAAAGAAGCCGATTTTATTGGGCACGTTTCGCAGGGCAAAGGTGGCTTTGCCGAGTTCTTTAACGTCGCCAAGTACAGTGAGGCACCCATCATTGTTGCGTTTAACGCCGGGCTGTATGCCGATATGCTCAGTAAATTAGATGATACCCGTGCTGTAGATACAGCCGTGGCGGTACTGCAACGTATGTATGGCCCAGACATCCCCAAGCCC
>CAZLUF010000094.1:0-1187 GCA_964562645.1 uncultured Candidatus Peribacteria bacterium | reverse complement strand
GGACACACTGGAATACAGACCCCTGGAGCCTAGGGGCCTACTCGTACCTACCTGTGGGCGCGAGCCCAGATCTGTACGAGGCTATGGCTGCCCCTGAGGGCCGTGTATTTTTTGCTGGCGAGGCAACCTCCAAACAATACCCGGGAACCACGCACGGCGCATTTTTGTCGGGAATTCGCGAGGCGGAGCGAGTGGCTAAGATCTTGCGACCTTAATTATGACTGATCCATTGGAAGTTCACTGAGTACTTGTACCAGTGCTTCGCGGACATCACTCATGGTGGCGGCGTTTTTCGTGAACTGCACCGTGATCTTGGCATCGCCCGCCGTAAACTGGAACTGGCGAGCTGCCGTAGTTACGGCTTTGCCACTCAGCGCATTGCGCTTGGCTTTAACGATTGCCTCTGTAGCTTCCACAGAGAGTTTTTCCTTCTTTACTGCCGACCACACACTAGGCTGCTCGGCGGCAGGCAAGCGTGATACCGCTTCTAAATGACGGCGGCCCACTACTCCCGATTGATCACCCTGGATATCTTTGAGAACCGTAGGATGCAATGTGAGCAGCTTTAAGAATTTACTCACCTCGGCTTCCGACTTGCCCGTGAGTTCGGCAATCTGTTTTTGCGTAAGCTTGCGGCTATCGCGCAATTCTGCCAACGACGATGCAAGGTCGAGCGGATGGAGATCGGCCCGTTGCCAGTTTTCGATGACCTGCTGCAAAAGCACGTGATCATTCTTAGGTTCCTGCACCCAGCAGGGGACCGATTCCAGCCCCGCCGCCTTCGCTGCCCGGTAACGGCGCTCACCTGCAATGATGATGTAACGATCTTCGTCTGGCACTAGGCGCACCGAGAGCGGCTGCAAAATGCCATGTTGCTTCACCGAAGCTGTAAGCTCCTCGTGCGCTACTTGGTCGTGAATACGGCGTGGCTGGCTGGGATCGGGTGATACACGACTGATCTCAACACTGTACGCCTTAAGACGCTGCTGATGTGCGGCTAAACCACTCCCAGTGGTCGCAACTTCAGCGAGGGGGAGTGAGGCCGTCAAGCCGAGCATGCGGGCTGCCGCTCGCTTTGCGAACTCGGCTTTCGAGACCCGCTCGTTCGAAGACTTCTTGAGCGAAGAGACGGGCGATGCTGGCGGCGGAAGTTTTCGGGGCATTTTGGATAACGGGAAGTCGATCGA
>CAZLUF010000093.1:0-5340 GCA_964562645.1 uncultured Candidatus Peribacteria bacterium | reverse complement strand
TAGCCGAGGGATAGTAGTGACGAGGAGACCCAGAGCCGAGCGGAGTGGGTGTTGGTGCGCAGGCGTTTGGTTACTTTTTCGCCGGAAAAAGTAACAATCAAAAAATCGTTAAAACTCTCTTTCACTCACGTTCTTACTTAACCCAAAATACTCGCCAACTTCCCCTGCTCAATGGCCTGCTTAATATCACGAGCCATGCGACGACCGGTGCTCATCGGCACATCGTACTTAAGCGCGGTGTATGGCGAACCTTCGATATACGGGTTAGTACCAGCCACGATACGAGCACTGATTTCGAAACAGAAAATTTGGAGCTTACGAGTGATGATAGTTTCCAAGCAGAACGGACCAAAGAGACCCTTGCTTAGCTTTCCGTCTGGGCCTGTGCACCCAGTGCGGCTGGTTTCGACTACGCGATCACCCATTTCAAACAAATCGGGCAAGAGTGATTCACGAATCACAATCGGCAAGTTACCAACAATGGTATAGCTGGTATGGATATTGGCCGCCAACTGATCTTGCGCGCGAATGCGACCAATGGAATCGGCATTGCTTTCATAACGCTTATCCATACCCATGATTTCGAGTTCACCAGTGATGGGCGAGTAGAAGTAATGAATGTACATCGGCACACCCACGATGTATTCCTGAATCACAAAATCATTATCGTCGGGATACTTGCGGTTCTTCACTTCGTAGAACTGTTCAGCCGAGTGGCAGACGAAGTAGCCGAATCCCCCACCGGCACCGTGGAATTTCACAATGGCAGGGCCATCGATATCTTCTGGCTTGGCAAACACGCGTGGCATTAGAATATTGGCTTTTAAGAGCCATTCTCGTTCCATGGTACGGTTACTTTCCCATTCTAAAATCTCCTTCGTTCCGTAGTACATGGTCTGTAAATTCCGCACGCGATCGTGGCCCAAATACGCCACAAACGAACCATGTGGAATAATGATGGCATTGCGCTTTCGGAGTTCGGCTTCGAGCGCATCGTTCCAGTCGGTCCATTCATCAATCAAAATAATTTCGTCGGCAACGCCGTACGATTTATATGGACGCTCTTTCCCCTTTTTACAGATCACCAAGTTCCGCATGCCTTCGTCGCGCGCACCCTTAAGGATTTGCAACGCCGAATGACTCCCCATCGTAGCGATGACATAGTCTTGGGGATTTGTGGAACTCTGTGGGGCCATAGTGGGAGCAGGTATTTCGAGCACCCTACTGGATTCACAAACGAAGATCAATACATCCCTTCAAAAAAACCTTAGGAACCCTTAGTACATGACGAAGTTGTATGGAGGTGCCGGTGAGGATCGCACTCACGCATGGGGGATTTGCAGTCCCCTGCCTTACTACTTGGCTACGGCACCAGTGACGCAAAGAATAGCAACTTACTCGCCAGAGGCAATGCTTCTACTTCGTTTCGCTCTCTGGATCAGTAAAAATGATCGATTGAAGAATGCTCTGGATCTCTTTTTCGGTACTAGAGGCAACCGAGATGGGCGTTAAGCCAGTAATGGTATAACCCACAAGCCCATGCACAATGCTTAATTGGTTAAAGCGACGCTCGGGTTCTTCTGTGAGTGGCTTACTGTTAAACACGTGGATATTCAACTTCTCGGTGCCAATCTTCACCTGTTTTTCATCGATGCGCTTGTAGTTAGGCAGAGTAGAGACAGAGCGAATGCTGGCTTGGCTATAGGTAGCAGAGTCGACCGTACTACCAAGTGTTTCGCGGGTGACCGTAATAGTTGGATACTGCCCAGATACCGCCTTTTCAGCCTGTAAAGCAACTACTGTTTCCTCTGGTACTCCACGGCGCGCGAGTGTTTCGCGATCTACAACCGACCAGCCTGCAGGTAAACAGAGGCCTACCTCGCCATCCCAATACTGATCCTTACAAGTAGAGGTGGTCGATGATTTCGTGCTGCTGCAAGCAGTGAGCAAGCAACAGATAGCAAGAGTGGCGAGTGTGCGACGCATGGACTCCATTGTACGTGTACCCATTCAATGCGGGAAATACTTCCTGCTTCCGATGTGGTTTTGGCTACAGGAGCGAGTGGACAATCGTATAAATATGTATTCCAATCGTAACCTGAGCATTGTCGAAACGCACTTTTTTCCGTAGAATAGAGAGATTTCATGCCTAAACACATTCACATTGCCGCCACAATTCTTGCTCTGCTCATCCCAAGCTTAGCGAGTGCCGCTACCGTTAAGGTCGAAGACCTGGTGGCAGGACTCGATGTGCAAATTACGGCTGACGATTTTGAGCCCTACAGTACTCTCGAACTCCAGGTGAAGGATCCAACCGGCACCGATTTAGTCCTAACCGGACGCACCGATGAGCGCGGGCACCTGTTTACGCATCTACCCGGCGAGCTGGCTCGTAATGCCGGCCAGTACTCCATTACGGCTATGGAGCCCAGCAGCAACCACTCCGCTAGCGATACCTTCCGTGTGCTGAGCGATCGTCTCGATCCCCAAGTCTCCGAACTCACGGTCGATCGCGCTTCTGTGCCGGCCGATGGCTCACTGCCCATCACAGCAGTAGTGACATTACGTGATCGTTACGGCAACCCATTGTCTGGCCGACCGGTCACACTCATCGGCAGTCGTAGCGAAGATCGCATTGCACCACTCACCACAGAGACAGATAGCAATGGCGAGATGGGTTTTTCGATTATCGGTAGTGGCCCAGGCGTTATTACGCTCGGTGCCATGGATCTGCTCACCGCCACAGTTCTGCAAACACGAGTTGCTGTAACGTTTGGCGAACAGACCGGGCGCGGCGGCTGGGTGCCTGCTAATGGCTCGGCACTACTAGCCCAGATTCCGGGCGAGCAGAATGACCAAGCTAAATTCAACATCTCACTGACGCCAGAGAAGGCCGACCCCGACACCACCACTTGGTTCGATCTCCAAATCGAAGCTATTGGAAGTAACGGCAAACGCAATTTGAGCTACAAACAAACGCCACGTATTTCGGTTGATAACGATGCGCGGGCAGATTTGCCAGGCAAGTTCGAAGGAACATTCGGCGAGATCCCATTCCAGGAACGCGAACAGGGGCTCAAGCTCCTGCGTAAGAGTGTTCGTTTTAGCAAACCCGGCAAGCACGTCGTCACTGTAGAAGATATGATTAATGGTATCCGTGGTAGCGCGACAGTAGAGATTAAAGAAGAGGTAATTGCCGGCCAAAAACGCAAAATCGAAATCCTGTACCCCAAGCCCGACGTCGCAACCAAAGTCGCACGTATCAACGCCACTAACGTGATCCTCAAGGGTGTTGGTCCGCCACTGGCAAACTTAGTAGTGCTCGAAGGCGAAGATGAAACGAATCGTTCTACACTGGCCCGTGGCGAAACCGATGCTAATGGCAAATACGAAATTTCGGTGGAGTTTCTAGACCCCAACCAGAGTTTGTATGCCCTTGTAGTACAAGATGAAAACATGGCCGGTTCGCGCCTCTATACTTCCGAAGTACTCCGCATTGAACGCAATACCAAAAAACCTGAGTTTACATTTACGTTCGATCCCATCGAACCAATTACCGGTACCGATGTGCAGCTGAATGTGTTTGCCACGGCCGAGATCGATAGTGTCCAAGCTAGTATCAACACCGACACACTCACGCTCACTCAAGATGCCAGTAACCCCCTCCACTACAGCGTGATGTTCCAGGCCCCAGAGCCAGGTGACTATCAGCCTGCCATTACAGCCAAGAACCCCATTGGAAGTACCGAGATTCGGGGCACACTGGCAGTACGAGACCGGGACGTCGCCGTACCTCAGAACTTGCAAGCCATTGCTCGTCCTAGTGGCGTCGATCTCATGTGGGACGAGCTACCAAAGTCCGAGGGCATTACCAAATACACCGTCTACGTTGGTCTCGCTGCCGATGATTTCAGCTCGACACTGGATACCAACGGCGCGGAAGTTGGTGCCCAGATTAAAGGCCTACAAACCGATACCGAGTATTTCTTTGCCGTTACCGCCTGGAAAAAAGATCGCGAAAGCGCCAAGAGTGAGATCATTTCAACTCGTTCGAACGGCTTAAATTTACGCTTACTGCCTACGCAAAGTTCTATCGAAGTCACTTGGCAGTACCCTGCCGATGCTCCGGCTGTAGGTCAGTTTAAATTGGAATATTGGGTCGACGAAACCGAACACTATGAGCGTATGCTCACTGGTGAGCTTCGCAAGTACACCATTAATGATCTACTGAGTGATGTGTCGTACTCCGTGCGTCTAACCCCCATAGCCATTACCGGCGAGGCACTCACTGATATTGTTGCCACAGCCAGTACTACCACTCTTAATGGTAGTTTTAAATCTGGCCCCAGTGATCCGGTCTATCTCCCCCGCCCCAGCAATACCAATAACACTCCTCCACCTAGCAGCTTGCACCAGGGTGCAAAAAATACACCCGATAGCGGTGTGCCAATGGGAGCCGCTGCAGGCGCTGTAGCACTGAGCCTGGCTGTGTTCTACGTGTACTATCGACGTCGTCAACAGTTGGCTCACGTGTCAGATCTTGTACATGGTGTCTTTGTCGATTAGTACCCCTCATGCCTACCTCGCTTCGCACCGTTTCCATCGGCAGTGCCACGTGTGATCTCTTCATTCGTACAGCCGATGAATCACTCTGTGCCGATGGCGAGAACATCCGCTTGCCGCTGGGTAGTAAAATTCGCCTGAGCGAAGTGATCGAAGCCTGTGGCGGAGGAGCTGCCAATACCTCAGTAGGTTTGGCTCGCCTGGGTTGCCAAGCGCAGTTTTGCGGCATGGTAGGTAGTGACCAATGGGGACAACGCATTGTCGAAAATTTAAAGCGTGAGCACGTAGATGCCAGCTGCGTCACATTCATCGAAAACGAAACGTCGAGTTTTTCGATTGTGATGAACGTGGAGTGCGGTGAGCGCGTCATTTTATATAACACCGGTATTGCTCAACACCTGCACGATGCCACATTTGATCGCGAGGCTATCCGCCAAGCCGATTGGGTGTACCTCAATCACATTAGCGACGAGAGCTGCGATATTTTAGATGATCTCGTAGCGGCACTGGCCGCTAACCCCGCGCACGGACTCACTTGGAATCCTGGTGGGCGCCAATTGCAGCGTGGTTTAGACGACACCTCTAACGCGGGTCTTCTACGACACACGCGTCTCCTACTGATCAATCGCGAAGAGATGATCAAATTTACCGCGACCGATAATCTCTCGCTTGGTATGCAGCGCCTACATCAAGCTGGCGTACACACGGTATGTATGACCAATGGCAAAGCGGGCAGCATGGCCAGTAATGGCAAGCAGCTGGTGCATTGTGGCACGG
>CAZLUF010000092.1:0-5382 GCA_964562645.1 uncultured Candidatus Peribacteria bacterium | reverse complement strand
AACAGCTGTGGGAGCAACAGGACAGTTCATCGAGGTGAAGAAAGTAGACTCGGGTACAGGTTCCATTACCGTGTTGCCGTTCTCAGGCCAAACAATTGATGGTCTTGCAGGCATTACGATTACCGATCAGCAAAATACTACTACCTTCCGTAGTAACGGTACCAACGTGTACACAGTGTCCGATCGTTCGGGGCAGGGAGTTGTAGCTAGCTTTATGCGTGCAACCCTCTCGGCAGATCAAACCACAAATATTGCGGGTGGCGATCACCTCAAGTTCAATACTGTTTCTACATCGTACGGTAACGACATTACGCTCGATACCACTACGGCTTACACCTCTGCTACGAACACTGCTTCGGTGGGTCGCTTTACTCTTAAGGCAGGCCGTACCTATAGGCTCACTGCTCTCCTTAACGGCATAAGTGGATCGGCAGCTTCGGACTTCGACTACATGTGGCGCAATGCCGATACTGGCACCATTGTTGGTACTGCCGTGTATGGTAATAGTGTCTCTAACACTAGTAACGAAATTGGTGGCTCACAAGCGGAGTACGTCTTTAGTCCCAGTGTGGATACACGTGTAGAGCTGTATATTTCTGGTAACAACAATGCTACAAGTGTCATTGCAACTCATACTTCTGCCTTCATTGAAGTGATTGCTGGCAATGCCCCAGTAACTGGGCAGACGGTGGATTATGTGCAGGCTTACAGGACCACTTCTCAGTCTGTAACTACCAACGGAACTGCCATTCAATTCGATAGTGTTACCGGTAACATTCCAGCTTCTTCAGGCGTGTTTACGCTCACTGCTGGTAAGACGTACGAGTTGTCAGCTGCAGTTCTTGCTTATAACCAAACCGTACGCCCAATATTCACATGGTTTAATATCACCGGCAATACGGCTATTGGTTCTCAACTTGGCATAATCGCTCCATCAGATGGAGCTTCCAACGCGGAATCGGGCGGTGGTGGTATCGCTAGGGCCATTATTACGCCAACTTCTACAATTACGGTTGATTTCCGTATTGTTGCCAACGCGCAGGTAGGTGGTCAGGTTATCGCCGGCGACTTTAACTCTGGTAACGCTTACGCCGCGTGGGCGACTATTAAGCAGCTAGGTAGCTCGGCCTTTACTGCCGATACCATCTGGAACCAAACGGCCTCGGGTAATACGCTCACAGCTACTGGTACGCTTGGTACCTGGAGCCGCCAGGCCATTCAGTTTAAGACCAATAACACGCGTCGCATGTTTATTACGGCCAGCGGCGCAATCGTACTTGATCCGGTTGGTACGGGTGCAGAGAATAACTTACTCATTCGTGGGGCGACATCTGGCAACGAGGGAGGTCAGCTGGCATTGTTGCCAGCCGGCACTAACCCCTATGGTTTTGCACTCGACAACTATGCAGATGTAAACAACAAGCGCCTGCGCATTCTGCGCACCAACACTAATGGTGTCTCTACTACCGAACTCATGGCGTTTACAGCCAGTGGCACGGTGGGTATTTCCAATACCAATCCTTCGACGCTTCTGCATATTGGTTCTTCGGGTACGGCCAACGGCGATGTTCTTACGCTACAGGATAGCAACGGTACCTGTTCTATTAACCCCACCACTGGCTCTATTACCTGTACGTCCGATGTCCGCTTGAAGAAAGATTACATCCAATTCGGTGCGGGTTTGCCAGAATTGCTCCAGCTCAACGCCATTGGTTACCACTGGAACAACGAAGATAGCGGCAACCCACTCCGTGTTGGTTTTGGTGCTCAACAAGTGCGCGATGTCCTGGGTGATAGCTTTGTAAACTACAACGCCGAAGGTAACCTCTCGGTGAACCAGGCCGCCTTTACACCACTCTTGGTGAAGGCGATTCAAGATCTCAACACCAAGGTCGATGCGCAGGCCGAGCAGATTAAAGTGCTGGCCGAACGCTTGAGTATGAGTGAGCGCGTAGAGCAGGTAAAAGTGGATTATATGGCTCAAATCCGTGCCGCTAACGAAGCTCGCTTTGCGAAGGTAAAAGCAAGCTGGCAGGAACTGCACGATGCTCACGAAGCCAAGCTCAAAGCTTACAGAGAAGGTGTAGAGGCTTGTCACGATCAGCCAAAAACCGAGGTGACGTACGAATCGCTCGGTATTACGCCTTTAGTTCCTGCCTCGGTAACAGTAGGGGAGGATGGCATGCCATCTATTACCGAAGCTCAGTACTCCGAAGAGCAACAGGCAGAGCTCACGAAGGCTCAAATAGATGCGACAGATGCACACACCAAGTTGGTGCAAGAGTGTCTTGTTAAGCTCAATGGTCAGCAGGTAGTACTCACAAGCTCCGTGAGCACCTCGGCTAGCGAAGAATCTTCCATCAACTTACTGCCTTCTTCCAGCTTGCCGGCTCTCAACTTGTTCCCAGAGCCAAGTAGCTCCTCGGCCGCTGCAGCCTCCATTGGCAGTGCCGAATCAACTTCGGCCTCGTCACTGCTCGATAGCAGCAGCAGTGATTCCTCTGATAGCTCCGTTATGCAATCGCTCATTAGCTCTAGTGCTATCAGTGAGGCCTACAGCAGCGATGCTGGGAATATTTCCACCGAATCGAGTGCTTCTGTAGACGTGACTCCCGAGCTACCTACTACTCCAGAAGTCACGCCACCTCCGGCGCCAGAACCAGTGGCTGCTCCCGAACCCGCGTCTGCACCAGCTCCCGAGGCCAGCCAATCGTTTATGACTCCCATTAACGCCTGGATGAGCCGCTTGCTTAGCTACCTCTTCCCCGAGCCCACTCTCGTGTATAAGCAATTACAAGATCCGCCTTTCCTCAGCCCAGCCCGTATGGACCTACTCGCGATGCGATAGGTCCATGCTGGCGGCAAACTTTCCTCTATGACTGCCGTTCGTTCTTCGTTTAATCTGGTTCGTTACTTACTTCCATCGCTTCTATGAACCCCCGTTTTAGTTTTAGTACTTTTGCTCTCGGCGCTCTCAGCATGCTCTTTGTACTCCATGCTTGGCAGCTCTATAGCATCCGCGCCATTGCCGTGCAGGCGTTGCAGCTCAGTCAAAAAAACGCCGATAACATCCAGCAGCTCGCTAGTTACATTGGAGCCAAGACCCAGCCCACACCTGCCCAGAAGTAATTTTTACCCTCACGCATTATGAGCCCCGCTCGTCATTCTGCTGCCCGCAAGCCCTCCATGCTTCGTCCTATGATTATTGCGTTTTGCATGGGTATGGTCGTTATGCTCCTAATCTTTGCCGCTTGGATTATTTTTGGCTTGTGGACACAGGTCACCGAGCAACGTACGGCTTTAGAGCAAATTGTGAAATACACGAACGAAAAGATGGAGTTCGAAAAATCGTTACCAACTTTGCTCCAAACCCAAGCTCAGCAGATTAAAGACCTGCAGGACCGGGTGCAAAAATTGCAGGGTATGACAGCTCCTATTACTGCTCCAGCTAAACCACAATAATGCTCCGCGCGCGGCTCTCAGTTGTGTTCTTGGCCTTACTCTCGCTCATGATGCCGGTAGTCGTGCAGGCCGCGCAGGCGCCGCAATTTGTGCCCGATTACCCTGGTCATTTGGGTGTAGATATTCAGTCGCCCGGCCCAGTACAGCAAGATACGCCGGTGCTGTGGAATGGTCCGCCCGCCGAAGTTATTTTTATGGGGCCAGTTTCCAAGACGGTCGATGATCGCATTGCTGACGACAAAAATGGCGATGGCTACGGCACTATGTTGGTAAAACTCCGAGTGCATTTACCAAAAGCTACCGAGTTCCCCACCGAGGTTTCCATGCCCGATCTGCTCCAAGAGATGGTGCATGGAAATATTACCAAGGCCCTCCAAAGCCAAGATACTCTGCCTGGTTTAGAACGCTTACTTACTGCTCCACGCTTACCGAGTCGCGTGCGTCCGTATCTGCGGGCTTATACCAAAGCCACATCTACCGACAAAGCTACGATCGAATCAAAGGTAGCAAATCTGCTAGGCATCGAAACCCATGTGACCACCGATACCATCGATGTACTGGTAGGTCACCTGCGACCAAGCCAGGTGTTTGTAGAAAGTTCGGATCCGGTCACGCGTTTTAAGGTCGGTATGGAGCAGGGGAATCTGAAATATCATGTGGGTTCGGTGATTGCCACCAACACCCTACTAGGCTTTATGGAACGCGATCACTTTGAGGGTTCCTCTACAGCGCCGCACGTGCATTTTGGAGCGTATGTTCCTAGCCGATTACGGAACTCAGCCTGGGGGTTCCGTGGGCGCGGTGTAGCAAGTACCAGTGCCATTCGCGAAGCGTATGTAGAAGCCGAATCTACCCTGCGTATCTTGGCTGGATTTGCCACTACCTCACTGCCAAAATAGTCTTACATTCCTTCTTTCTTCCAATTTTTATCATGGCCAGTTCTTCTACCACACCAGCTCGTTCTAAGTTTTCGGGTTTTCTCACGTTGGTACTCTTGGTGGTGTGTATTGTGCTTTGCGTACAAATGGTCCGCGTGACTATGGCCATTTCGGCTCTGAACGTAAAGACGAATCTGAACACAGCCAACATTGAGACCATGGCTAACTACTTGGGTGCTACTCAGGCAAGTGCGCCTGCAGTAAAGAAGTAATAGATTTTCCCTTGTCTTCTTATGTCCGTTTTACGTCGCCTCTGTGGAACCATTGCCGTAGCGGGAGCCCTGCTCTTGCCTACGACAACTTGGGCGGCGCAGAACGGTTATTGTTTTAACGATAAAGTGGGCTGGCTCGATCTCTCGGGACTCAGTTTCAATACAGTCACCCGTGTATTTACAGGTACGGCTACTTACTTTCAAGGTGCGTTCCCGGGCGGCAAAGCAGCTGGCACTATTAATTTTACAACCACTAGCGGCCAGCAAATGGGTCTGGCACTTGGCACCACTGCTACCAGTAATCAGTTACCGGTGAGTGGTCAGGGATTCAGCCCACAATTGGGTTGGATCTTTGCCAGCCACAGCGGCGGTAGTCCACTTAAAGTGGTGGCTACGGGTACGTCTTCGGGTACGTTTGTTGGTACGTTCTGGAGTAATACAGCTGGCTACTTTAACTGTGATAATATATTACTCAGCTTCTATTGGAAGTATAATTGAAGTAACTTTAATGCTAATTGTAGCTTTGATCATTTCTATCGTACTTGCATTTGGATTGCAAGTTTACTTCTTATGGGTTTTCTTTTCATATTATAAACAATTAAAGTCCAACTCTCAGTAAGCATAAAACAGATTAAGCTGATAACTAATAAATAAGATAAAATATATTTAAATTAAATTAATTATTTAACTGATCCTCTTTATGATAAAAATGGAAAATTGGGGATTGGGGATTGGGGATTGGGGATTGGGGATTGGGGATTGGGCCCAAT
>CAZLUF010000091.1:4478-5411 GCA_964562645.1 uncultured Candidatus Peribacteria bacterium | reverse complement strand
GGCGGTACTGCATTACCTGCCCAACACAAATGCTTGGAACTCCTTTTACATCCAAAAACAGATCTCCATTCTAAGCAGCAATTAGCTGAATCTATTGGCGCAGCTGTGCTAGCAGGTGAACTTTCGCTCTTGGCAGCCCAATCAAACCACACACTCGCCTCAGCACACAAAAAAATGGCGAGGTAATCAGTATATTGACATATTTTATTTAAATTGAATAAATATAAAAATTAGATGGATTTTCTGCTAGACTCTCCCGGTGTCTCGCTCCGCCATTATCGGCTTTGGTCGGTACCTGCCTAGGTTCCGTATTACCTCCGATGATATTGCTCGCCACTGGCAGCAAGATCCGGCCGTAATTCGTGGTGGACTCGGTATTATTGAAAAGGCTGTACCAGATAGAAATGAAGATACCTTCACCATGGCTTTTGAGGCCGCTAAACAAGCAATTGATCGCGCTGAAATTCGCTCTACCGAAATCTCTGCCGTGTTTGTCGGCTCCGAGAGCCACCCCTACGCCGTTAAGCCTACAAGTGGCCTGCTCGTTTCGGCATTGGAGCTCGATCCCTTTTGCCACGCCGCTGACTTAGAATTTGCCTGTAAAGCTGGCACGGCTGGGGTACAGATTATCGATGCCTTTGTGCGCTGTAAGCAGATTCGATACGGGCTCGCGATTGGTAGCTACACCGCGCAAGGTCGCCCAGGTGATGCCTTAGAGTACTCTGCTGCCGCTGGCGCAGCTGCGTTTATTATTGGCTCCAGTACGAGCAAAAAAGCTCTTTGTCGCATTGAGCACACACTCTCGTTTACCACCGATACTCCCGATTTCTGGCGCGCTACCGACGAAGCCTATCCTCGCCACGCCGGGCGCTTTACCGGTGAACCCGCTTACTTTAAACATGTGGAACAAGCGTTTAGCGCCATGCTCCAAGT
>CAZLUF010000091.1:1320-4468 GCA_964562645.1 uncultured Candidatus Peribacteria bacterium | reverse complement strand
CACAGGTAAAAAGCTAAGCGATATTGCCCACGTTGTGCTCCACATGCCCAATGCCAAGTTCCCGACCCAGATGGCCAAAAAGCTCAAAATCAGTCAGGAACAAATGGCGCTCGGTTTCATTGTGCCGCACATTGGTAACACTTACAGTGCCTGCTCACCATTGGGCCTCACCTTCGTCCTCGAAAAAGCTAAAAAAAATGAGCAGATTCTGCTGGTTTCGTACGGGTCCGGCTCAGGTGCCGATGCCTTTTTACTCACGATGCTACAAGATGGCTCGCCTCTCCCGCCTGATACGCGCGAACTCGAGCGACTCAACTACAGCCAGTATCTCAGCCATTCACACGCTCTCAGTCACTCATGAACCTCCCTATTTATCTCATCGGCGCCGGACAAACCCGCTTTGGTGAATGGTGGGATAAAAGTTTGAGTGATTTAATGTCCGAGGCCACTGATGCCGCTTTCACAGGTAGCCCCTGCACGGCACTTGATGTCGATCTGGTAGTTGTCGCTAACATGATCGGCGAACTTGGCAGTTCACAAGCTCATTTGGGTGCATTGGCCAGCGGTTTACTACCACATCACCCACCTTCGTTACGAGTGGAATCGGCCTGTGGCTCAGGAGCATTTGCTCTACATACGGCCTGCGCCATGCTCGAGAGCGGTCGCGCTCGTACCGTGCTCGTCATTGGGGCCGAAAAAATGACTGATCTCTCTACAGACGAAGTCGCCTCGGCCCTTATGGGTGCCGCCGATACCGAAGAAGAACGTGCCGCCGGGCTCACCTTCCCGGGTATTTTTGGCCTCATCGCCAACCGTTACATGCACGAGTACGGTCTTACTCGCGAGCAGCTCAGTATCATCAGTGCTGTGCACCATAAACAAGCTGTCAGTAACCCGTTTGCCCAATTCCGTTCGGAGATCCCCGTCGAAAGTATTTCCAAAAGTCCACTGGTAGCGAGCCCACTGCGCCTCCTCGACTGCTCCCCGATTAGCGATGGTGCTGCTGCCTGCATACTCTCCACTCAGTTCACTAGCGATATCCGCTTGGCAGCTTCGCAAATTGCTACCGATACCCTGAGTGTGGCCGATCGTCAGTCACTCACGTCGTTCTCCGCCAGTAAAGATGCGAGCGAGCGAGCCCTAAGCGAAGCACAAATTACCCTTCGTGATATCACGAGCCTCGAAACCCACGACTGCTTCTCCATTGCCGCTCTCATCAACCTGGAAGATCTTGGTTTTGCCGATCCCGGTACTGCCATCCAAATGTATCAACAGCTCCTCACAAATCCAAGCCAGGCGACCGTGCAAGTAAACCGCAGCGGCGGGCTTAAAGCCTGCGGTCACCCGGTTGCCGCCACAGGCATCAAGCAAGTCATTGATATCAGCAAACAACTCCGTGCTCATCACGAGCAGTGGGGCATGGCCCATAACTTTGGTGGGGCTTGTGCCACCTGTGGCGTGCATATTCTCGAACATATTTCGTAGTCCACTCACTATGCTGTCGTCCTCTCCAGCCACCGCACGTCACCATCAACGCTTGCAAGGCCGCATGCAAACCGGTCGTGTGTTGTCGTTCACAACTCTCAGCCACCCACCACATCAGTTCGGCTCGCATCCGCGCACAATCGGTATTATCGAATTACAAGATGGTACACGAATTACCGCTCCACTACTGAGCTCAAACATCAAAATCGGCATGAGTGTCCAACCACGCATGCGGTTGTCTTTCATTAACGATCATAAATTGCGCGTGTACGAAGTGGCCTTTGAACCACTCATTTTGCAGCAGGCACCCGTTGCCGCACCTCAAATGAGTAAGCATATTTTGGCGCTCACGGGACCCAGTGGTGTTGGCAAATACGCTGTTATGCAAATTTTGCTGCAGAATTTGAGCGAATATGTACTGCAAGTCCCCATGATTACAACCCTCCCACGGAGCGAAACCGAACGTGGCGAGTACCGCCATGTCTCCATTAAAAAATTCCAAGAGTGGCTCAAGAGTGGCGAAATCGTAGCCGCAACAGATATCCAAACACCTCACGGAAAGCACTGGTGCGGGTACCGCGGTGCCGATATCGAAGCCGTGTGGGATGCCGGCAAGTTACCGGTGGTGAGCATGCAACTAAAGTTGCTACGTAGTCTCTCTACTCATTACGGTCGCCAAAACATTCTCTCTTTTGGCTTACTACCGCCAGGAAAGTCTCGCCGAGCCATGCTGAGTCATCTGCTCCGCACACTCCGCGCCAAGGGCCGCGGTACCGAAGCCTGGCTCAAGCAATGGGTAAACGATGCTGCTACCGACCTACATGGAATTCGTGCCTACAGTGAGCTTTTTGATCATGTTTTAGTGAATAGTGACACCGAGGTCGTGGTCAAAACATTGAAAAAGCACCTGCCACATCAGGCAAAGTAGGTGTATTGACAGCACGTCGGTAATAGCCGGGTTTATACTTGCCCGAGTAGGTTTTACGTGATACAATCTAGAGATTTGAGCCTAAAAAACGGCCCAAAACACAAACACACATGAGCGTACATTCACTAATGTTCGGCTGGGAATTTCCTCCGCGCCATGCGGGCGGACTTGGTGTAGCTTGTCAGGGTTTAGTACGCGGGCTTTTGCACCACAGTGTCGATGTTACTTTGGTTCTACCCAGTAGCGTTGGTGTGGATGCCGAAAACTTGCATGTCGTCAGCCCCACCACGAGCCAAATGCGCTCGATCATCGTGCCATCGGATTTGCAGCCGTATGACACATTACAGAGCTACTCCATTCGCCAGGAAAAGAAAGTGCACGATGCCAGCCTGCCCGAACTCTACGGCCCTAACCTGGGCGATGCTGTGCATTCGTACACACAATTGGCTGTAGAAATGACTCGCGATGTCGATACCGATGTCATCCACTGTCACGACTGGATGACGTACGATGCTGCTTTGCATGCTGCCTCTTACCACAAGGTGCCAGTTGTAGCACACGTCCACGCAACTGAGTTTGATCGCACCGATGCTCAGCCCAACCCATGGATTGCCGGAATTGAACGTCGTGCACTTCGCAAAATGGATCGCGTGGTAGCCGTGAGCAACTACACCAAGCGCGTGCTTCAGGAACGTTATGATCTCCCCGGTGACAAAATCTCCGTGGTTCACAACG
>CAZLUF010000091.1:0-1310 GCA_964562645.1 uncultured Candidatus Peribacteria bacterium | reverse complement strand
GGGCCCTAGTACCTTGCTTACTCAGGCTGGCGTACATAACAAGCGCCCACTCGTGCTCTTCCTTGGTCGCCTAACCGTCCAGAAGAACCCCTTGCAGTTCTTAGAAATTGCCAAACGTGTGGTCGCCATTCGCCCCGATGTTCAATTCGTCATGGCTGGCGATGGCCAAATGTTGCCATTCCTCATGCAGCGGGCTTGCGAAATGGGCGTTGGTCACAATGTCATTTTCACTGGCAAGGTAAATAGCCGCGAGGCCGAAGCCCTCTACCGCGAGGCCGATTGCTTCGTGATGCCATCGCTCAGTGAGCCGTTCGGCTTGGTCGCCCTCGAAGCTATTGCCAACGACACGCCAGTTATTCTAAGCAAACAATCCGGTGCTGCCGAAGTGATCGACGATTCCTTTAAGGTCGATTACTGGGATAGCGACCTCATGGCCGACTGTCTCCTCACCATCCTCCGCGAAGAGCCACTCAGTCGCCAGCTCCGTACTCAGGCCACTAATGTTTTGCATCGACTAACCTGGGAAAACCAGGCTGATCGTATTAAGAGTATCTACCACGATTTGATTCAGTGCTAACATATCGGCCATGCCAACCGCTACACCCAAACGTAAAGGCCGTAAAACAGCTGCTCGCTCCGCTCGTCCAGCCAAGAAAGCTGCACTGAAAAATCGTTTACCTGTAGCCAAAAAATCGAAGCCAGTGATTTTTTCCAAAGAACACCGCATGACGTCGGATCGCTATCCGCTCGTCTGTTTCTATTTTCAAGTCCATCAACCATACCGCTTAAAGGATTTACGAATTACCGACATTGGTCGCATCGATTCGTCTTTCGATGATGTCAGCAATAAAAAAATCTTCCGCAAAGTAGCCGAAAAATGTTACCTGCCCACCAACGCACTCATTTTAGAGCTCGTGAAGAAATATCCTAACTTCCGCGTATCATACTCGCTCTCGGGCGTGTTTATGGATCAGTGCGAAGCATTTGGACCCGATGTCCTCGAAAGTTTTAAGAAACTCGCGGCTACAGGCCAAGTGGAATTCATTGCCGAAACGCACTACCACTCACTCTCGGCCCTGAAATCACTGCCCGAATTCTGCGCTCAGGTGCGTAAGCAAGTGAGCACTATCGAGCGGCTCTTTGGTCAAACCCCCACCATTTTCCGCAATACAGAGTTAATCTACCGCAACGAACTGGCCGAAATTGTCCGTAATTTAGGTTTCCGCGGCATGATTGCCGAAGGTGTCGATCGCCTTCTTGGCACAGAAAGCGCAAACGAGCCACGGCGACCACCGAGGTCTACACTCCCC
>CAZLUF010000090.1:0-5555 GCA_964562645.1 uncultured Candidatus Peribacteria bacterium | reverse complement strand
GCCAGGTAAAAGCCTACGACCCAGAAGCGATGGAAGTAGCTCGCAAATTGATACCCACAGAAGTCCAGCTGACCGATTCGGCTATGGCCGCCGTACAAGATGCCGATGTGCTGGTGGTACTAACGGAATGGGACGAATTCCGTGGTGCCGATTTAGTAGGTATTGAACGCGCTTTACGCGGACGAGCCGTGTTCGATGGCCGCAATGTGTACGAACCTGCCGAAGTCCGCCGGGCTGGCCTGGAGTACTACGGAATTGGTATTCATTAAGCTTTTTTCTTATTTTCTATGAACCTAGCTGCTTTTGTTTTAATTATCAGTGCTGCCGCTCTGGCATCGCTCGCCGATTCTATTAGTACTGTGTGGGCTAAAACGCAGCGCTTCGATTCGTGGTGGTTTGTTGCCCTGTGCCTTGTTTCGCCCTTAGTGTTTATGGCCTTTGGGTATGTAACATCTAAATTAGGTCTCGCCATTACATCGGCCATCGTCAACTCGTTGATCGTGGTGTTTTCGGTTGTGGTTGGTCTGTGGATTTTTGGCGACTGGCACAGAGTAAGTACTATTCAATACATCGGCATGGCTCTTTCGCTTGCAGGTATGACCATGATGCTCTTTTTTCCAAAGTCCTAAGTAAGACACCTGATTTCCACCAACTTTTATCTTTAATCTGTTATCTGTTATCTTGTTCCCATGCGCATCTTTCTTACCGGAGCAGCAGGATTCATTGGTTTTCATACCAGTTTAAAGTTACTGGAACGCGGTGACGAAGTGGTGGGCTTTGATAACTTTAGCCCCTACTACGACCCTGCTTTAAAAGAAGCACGCGCTAAAATTTTACAGAGCAAGCCTGGGTTTACTATGATTCGCGGCGATATCCGCGATCGTGCCGCGGTACGAAAAGCCATGCAGGGAGCCGACCGCGTGTTGCACTTAGCTGCATTAGCTGGAGTTCGCTACGCCTTTGAACATCCCGAGGAATACATCAGTATCAATATTCAGGGGTTTTTCGAAGTGTTAGATGAAGCCCGTTTACAGAACATTGCCGGCTTTATCTATGCCAGTAGCTCCTCGGTTTACGGCGGCAATACTAAGTTTCCTTCATCGGAAGAAGATAAGACCGATAACCCCCTTTCTCTCTACGGACAGAATAAAAAAGAGAACGAGCTCATGGCTAATGTCTACAACCATTTGTATGGCATGCATGTAACGGGGCTCCGCTTCTTTACCGTGTATGGCCCGTATGGCCGGCCGGATATGGCTCTCTTTATGTTTACCGAGTCGCTATTGAAAGATCGGCCTCTGAATGTGTTTGGCCATGGCAAAATGCAGCGCGATTTTACGTATGTTGAAGATATCGTCAGTGGCATTGTGGCCGCACTAGATAACAACTACGCCAACGAAGTCTTTAACCTCGGCTGTGGCCGTACCGAAGAGCTTATGGAATACATTGGTATGGTAGAGAAAACTGTGGGCAAAGAGGCACAAAAAAATTACATGGAAATGCAGCCAGGTGATACCACCCGCAGCTCAGCAGATATTTCGAAAGCGCAAAAAATGTTAAAATTTGAACCTAAGACTTCCATTCGAGAAGGTGTGCCAAAGTTCATTGCATGGTATCGCGAATACTACCATTTATAAAATGTCTACATCTGCACCACAAACCACTACAGCAGCCCTACGGCTCGTAGTGTGGTGCTGCGTAGCGACAGTGCTCTTGGCCTCACTACCCAGTCTTCTAAACATCGGCACACTTACGCCTTTTGTTCATCCCCTAGTACGCCGAGCTGCCGCTCAGGAGATTCAATGGTTGCGAACACATGGATTTTGGCTCGTTAATACCACACTTGTCTCTGTGAGCAGTGACCAATCTTCACCCTGTTTTACCTGGAAAAACGCTTACCGAAATCGCACTCGTACCGATACGAGCACGTTGCTGCACCACTGTTATGAAGCACATTAAGGACTATGAATTCTGGCTCTTATTAGCAGTGATTACCTTGGGAATCGCCTACCGGTTCATTGATCTTACTGTGCCTGATTTTTCCACAGATGAAGCCCAGTTTGCTTTGGGGCAATCGGCCGCGCAGCCGCCACTAGGCATGTGGTTCTTTCGATTCGCCCAAATGATCTTTGGGCCTACTATCTTAGTCGCTCGATTGGTATCGGTCGGCTGGGGCATTGCAGCTGTAGCAGGTATTGGCCTAGTAGCCCGCCTCATTTTCGATAAGCGCACGGCATGGTGGGCCGCAGCTATTGCAGCCATGATGCCCTCGGCCATCCTCTACTCGCGGTTGGCATACCTTACATCGTGCATGAGTGTGATCTGGCTCATTTCTATCTATGCCTTTCTACGGGCCACAGATCAGCCGCAAAAGCCTTGGTTCTGGCTGCTGTTTGTAGGCAGTAACATTGCAGCTGGTTTTACACAAAGCCAAGGTCTACTCCTTGCGCTCCTCCTCACTATGAGCATGTGGGTAGCCACCTCACCCCGGCGGTACAACTGGAGCGAAAAATGTATCGCCATGAGTAGTGTTGTGCCAGGACTGCTCTACATTGTGTTCCATCCACAGATTCTGGTTTCGTTTACGCTAGTTGGCGGTAGTGAATCGCACATGAGTCTAACCATGCGCGCTCTGGAGCTAGTACGAATTTGGCTGATTCTATTGGGTCCTTTTGCCCTGTGCCTCATTGGCAGTGCGCGTGAGATTAAGCAGAGTCGTTTACCAATTATCCTGCTCCTAGCAACGGGTTTACTCCTGAGCCTCATTCTCACGCCACGACCCTATTACGCTACCTATGCTCTGTTCTTTGCTCTGCCTATGGCAGCCTTCTTAGTGAAACGACCTCTTGCCTGGCGCGTTTCCATCCTCACGGTACTAAGCCTGTACACGGCACTACGGCTAGGGCCAGTGGCACTGGTAGGCAGAACTGTGGCCTTAGAACCCTTCAATGCTATGCCATACTGGAACACTCACACCGATACCATAAATGCGGCGGTTCAGAATCACCGTGAAATAGTGGTCTATGGGAATGCTGGACATCACATCCGGTGGTACCTGGAGCCCACAGTATTCGTTGGCACATCTATGCCTTCGGTCCCAGCCACACCAGTGCTAGTACTCAATCAATCAAGTGTGCCGGCAGAAGTAAGCACTCGAAATGTTCTCTACACCGATGAGCACGTACAGATATACGATTCGCACTAAATCGAAGTACGCACAAAAATACGCTCGGGTATAAGGCAAATAATCAGCATGATCCAACGCCAGAACCATGGCACATAGCAAATGGTCGCGCGGCGATCGATGGCTTTTACAATGGCCGGAGCAATCCCGGCTGGGCTAGCAAACAGTATGCCCTGAGCCAAATGTGCGGTCATTGGTGAGCTCACAAATCCGGGACGGATATCTACCCAGTGCACAGGCTTGCCCGCAAAGCGGTGACGCAATCCTGCTAAAAAAATACTCACCGCACCTTTTGCTGATCCATACACATAGTTACTGCGTCGACCCCGCATACCAGCCACCGATGTCAGCACAGCTGTCACCCCAAAGCCCTGAGTATCTAGGCGAGCAGCCAGCTGTTGTAGTAAAGCCATGACACTTACCGCATTGATCATCAAGGCCGAGGCGGTCTGCGCTGAATCGACCTCGCAGGTGACTTGATTTGGTAGCATACCGTAAGCAATAAAGACGGTATCAATTTGACCCAAAGTCTGCCACGCCTGGTCGCACACCCTGGTATGACTGCCAATATCCGAAAGATCGGCAACGCACGTGTGCACATTGACGTTACGGCGCAGGTGCAAGTTGCCCGCCACCGCATTGAGTCTTGCCGAATCTCGCGCTACTAAGAAAAACTCTGCCGGACGAGTGGCCAACTGCAGTGCCGTGGCTTCGGCAATGGCTGAGGTGGCACCTAAAATGAGAATACGTTGAGTCATGGGATGGGTTAAGCAAAGAGACGGCGCCACAAGTTAGATGAAAACTGTGGATCGCGGTGAATGGCCAGTGCCTCCCACATTGGGTACATGCGTCTGGCAATTGGGGCCGAAACACAGGCATCTTTTGCCAAATACACACGGCCGCCGCAGTCCACCACAAACTCATCAAGGGAGCTAAAGAGTTGTTTTGCCGCTGCAGAATAAGGAAAATCGCATGCAAAACACAAACCAGGCTGAGGGAACGACAGCAGAGCTGGCGAGGGCGACTCGGCATACACCTTGAGCACTGTTAAGTAGGGACGAACTGGCGCCTGGCGCAGGAGTTGCATAAATCGTTCAGCAGCATTGGCAGGGATTACACACTGATACTGCAAAAACCCTTTTGGACCATAGAGCACATTCCAGTTGGTGATTGCATCGAGCGGGAAATAGTACGAATGGTACGGCTCTAGTTGTTGACTATGACCGCCACGCCAATATTTTTGAGCATTGAAGAGCCGCATCAACATTGGCGAAAGTACATTACAAGGCGGACTGACGGGCAAAGTAACACTGCTCACGCGTGGAACAGAGCTATTTGCGCTCTCAGCGTGATTCGCCACCGAAAGAATTCCTCTGCCAAAGTGGGCTTCATTTAAACAATCAATCCATGCGACGGCATACTCATGCTTGCCAATGCTCTGCTGCAGAGCCTGGAAGAGATCACTCGCTGTATCGTACCGTTCATGTGAGGTTTGCAGCCAAGGCGAAGGTACACGCCTTAGTTGTAGATCGGCCCAAGTAATTAACCCCGTCATGCCAAGTCCGCCCAAAGTGGCAAAAAACAGTGGTTGCGCTTGCTGACTACTGAGCTGCAGACGCTCCCCCGAAGAACGGAGTAGTTCCAGCTGCAGAACCGTACGAGCAAAGGTGCCACATGTTGCCTGGTTCTTGCCGTGGACATCGTTGGCAATAGCACCGCCAACCGTCACCTGACTCGTGCCCGGAATAACAGGCAAAATCCAGCCCTGAGGAATAGTAAAATTAAGAATATCCACCAGCCGAACACCGCTTTCGCAGCGCAGTACCCCCGTCTTTGGATCCCATTGTAAAAAACGCCTCATGCAACCCGTCTGCACCAGTACACCACCATCATTCTGACAGACATCACCGTAGCTCAGCCCAGAACCGTAGGGTAACAATGTACTCTCTTGGCCCTGCGGTAATGGATCAGTGGAAATAAACTGCTGCACGGTGGTAGCAGAACTCAAGGGATAACGCCCCCAGGAGAAAGCTGTTTTCTTCATGTCGCAAGCAGAATCGAAATAAGGCAGATGAGCCCCAGTATACAACTCACACGGTCAGTTAACGCAAAAATAACAGGATCTTCGAGCAACTCCCCGCGCTGGGTAAGCAGCCACAAGCGGCCCAGCCAATAGGCTAAAGCCACACCGGTGATCCATAACCAAGCCGGGTGGCTATAGAGATCGGTACGCAATCCGCTATCAAGGTACTGCGTAAAGATGAGCAGAGATAATACACTGCAGGCTACGCCCAGCCCCAAGACCACAGGTGTATCGGCAGCCTGGTAACCACGACCAGGCACATGCACTACTTCTTTAGAGAGCCGACTC
>CAZLUF010000089.1:0-5564 GCA_964562645.1 uncultured Candidatus Peribacteria bacterium | reverse complement strand
ACCAGCTGCCACGCGGATCACCAAAGCGGCATAGTTACTGGTACAAGTACCAAAGAATTTCTCTTTGCAGTTCATAAGGAAAGGGAAAGGAAATAGAAAGACCTCCGTATCGTACCATTGCAGCCCAAAAAACGTCAGTTGATCCAAAAGTAAATCCTGATACACTTTGCGGGCTACCAGTACGTGCTCAGGTGGCGAAATGGCAGACGCGCTAGCTTGAGGGGCTAGTGGGAGCAATCCCGTGGAGGTTCAAGTCCTCTCCTGAGCACCATTCACTCCCACCGAATATGTGTGGAGTTTTTTTACGAAGGACCCTCATCACAGCCACCAATTGGCACCGCCAGATCTTTTGGATCATTTTGTGTATAGTACGAGATATGAAAAGCCAGATCGAAAAACACCCTGCCATTGTCTTCACTGCGGCCTGGTTAACCGGCGTTATTCTGCCCACACAGACCAATTGGCAAGCAATGATCTTAAAAATTCTCATGGGCGTACTGCTCTTCATATCGTACCTCAATGTAGACTTTAGCTTCATTCAGAAGAAAATTCTGTCACCGCTACAGCTCATTACCGATATCGTGCTGCATTTTCTATGTGTGCCTGCGCTCTTGTTTATTGCTCTACAGGCAACCGGCCAATCCGAATTCGCACTGGCCGCCCTACTGCTTGCCGCCATGCCTGCGGGTCTGGGGAGCCCCGTGTTTACCAGCATGGCTGGAGGTCGTATCGAAACGAGCGTATTACTCTCCGTCTGCACACACGTACTCGTTCCTATTTCTGTCCCTCTACTCTTTTGGCTGGTAGCAGGTATGACGGTTGAGATCGATGTACTGGCCATGGCCAAGCAGCTCAGCCTGCTCGTATTCCTGCCGTTAGTCTTGGCAGTGCTGGCCCGCACGTACTTGCCTAACGCTACAACCGCCAGTAAGCCCTACCGCAAAATTACTTCCATCTTTGCTCTCGCGGGCGTGGCTTACCTGGCCATGTCGCCCTATGCCGCCACAATTCGCCACGAATCACTCGGGATTGTGCTCCCAATATTAGGGCTCTACGCACTGTATTGCGTACTTTGCCTGAGCGCATTTGCACTATCGTTTAGGCACGCCACCGATGAACGTATTGGCCTCATGGTCAGCCGTATCTATATGAATAACGCCCTTGCCATTGTGCTGGCACAGTCGTTTTTTGGTGAGCGCATTACTTTGCTGATGATCCTAGCCGAACTCCCCTGGTTTACGACCTTTGGCGCGTACCTGTGGTTCCAAAACCGTTACGTAAGAAGCTCGGCCAGTCTTTAGTACTTCCGCCCAAACGTCTGTAAGTAAAATGGCGCTCCGGCTACACGTAGCTCGGGGTGAGTATCGAATTCGAACAGTTGATCGATAGTGACAAATGTATACCCCTGCGCCCGGAGTTGATCGATAATGGGTTCAACTGCTTCTACACTGGAACCGTAGATATCGTGCAGCAGAATCACCGCCCCGGGGCGAATGTCTTTTACGACTCGTTCGGTGATCGTTGCTGCCTCGCGATCGCGCCAGTCTTTAGGATCGATGGACCAGAGAATAAGAGGTGTAGTACTCGCCAACTGCAGCTCATCGGTAATGGTACCAAACGGCGGCCGAGTGATGGTGGGCTCTACGCCGGTTGCCGCAGCAATGGCCGCACTGGTGCGCTCTAAATCGGCAGTAATTTCTTTGGTATCCATGCGCACCACATGCGCGTGATCCCAGGTGTGATTCCCAAGCTGGTGCCCTTGGGCCGCCATACGCGCGGCAATTTCGGGGTACAGCTCCACTTGTTCACCCAACAAGAAAAAGGTGGCTGGCACGTGCTTACGCTCCAGAATATCAAGCAAGGCTGGAGTATGCGTGACATGCGGGCCATCATCGAACGTTAGGGCTATAATCTTTGGTAGCGGTGGTGGTGGCGGTATGTTTGCCAGAGGATCTTGCACAACTCCAATGAGTGTGTGGCCATCGGGCGTGGTAATGAACTCGCGCGTAGCCAGGGCGATCCGAGCGCGATTGTCTGCCGCCGAAAGCGCATTGGCCGGCATCAAAAAAAACCAAGTTGCAGATCCCAGCGTAAAAGCCAGAATGAATGTCCAAGGCACAATGAGCGAAAGGAGGCGTCTACTCATGGCTGTATGCTCTGTACTGGGAACAGCTCGGGGCGAATGGCTCTGGTTTTCATGGCAAATTCGCGCCAAATAGGTACCGAAGTCGTAAGGGCATCGGTATCTTTTTTAATCGGCGCATTATCGACATTACCCACCCATACACCAATGACCAAATCGCCCACCGTACCCATGGCCCACAGGCTGTTAGGAACTAAATCGACGCACGACCCAGCCGCGTTACGCTGTAAGCACAAGGCACTCGTGCCTGTTTTTATGGCAGCCTGTTCCCCTGCTGGCATATGCATCCAGGGCTGCCAGGTTTTTTCGCGCACACTTTCGTCGCTCAAAATATCTATGAGATCATCGGCAATACGTGGCTCTAGGCGCTGTTCGGCTATGGGCTGATTACTCAACACTGTATCGCCCTGTTCGGTAGTAATCGTCCGTACGGCTCGCACAGGTAGATACTCGCCATGGCGAGCCAGTACTGAGTACGCCTGAGTCATTTCTAGGAGCGAGACCTCTGCCGCACCCAGCGCCAATGGCCAACTGTATTGCGAGTACTCGTAGCGTGCTGCCCGCTCGGCTTTAGTAACACTCGGCGAGGTAATCCCCAACCGCTCGGCCATACTGAGCACAGCCTCTTCGCCACCGGCTTCGTAAAACGCTCGCACTGCCGGTGTATTGCGCGACCTGGCTAGCGCTGTACGTACTGTCATACGACCGTAGTAACCAGTGCGAGCCGCTCGGTACACACCGGTTTCAATGGGCGTATCGTAAATGACCGAGGCGGGGTTTTTTCCTGTTTTTTCGAAGAGTGTGGCGTACACAATAGGTTTAAAGCTAGAACCAGGCTGGCGCGGATAGCGCACCATATCAATCTGGCCGCCATCGGTACCATCAAAGAATCTATTGCCGCCAACATACGCCAAAATTTCGTTCGTTTTACGATCAACTGCCAAGAGCGCCACATCGTGCGCCTGACGATCGGTAGCATACTTTTGCATGTAGGTGTGCACTACCGATTCCGCCACCGACTGCACCGCTCGATCAATAGTGGTATGTACACGTACACCCGTGATATTCGAGCCCGTGGCGGTATGGGCTAATAGCTGCTGCACCTCGCCACGGAGGCTCATAATAAAATAAGGTGCCGTGAGCGGCCGAGTATTGGTTCTAAATTTCATGCGTTCGAGTTCGAATTTGGCCTGTTCGTATTCGGATTCGGTTATCCAACCAAAGTCGTACATATGATCGATGACCAAATCGGCTCGGCCCGAGAAGTACTGCGAACCAAAACGCGTTGGTACCCAAAGCCCGATAAGTCCTGGTTCTATATCGCCCGGCTGTAAGGCCGGGAGCCATGGCAATGCACGCGTGGCTAGCTCGGTACGCAACCGCTTAGAAACACGCGTGTGCTGGTGCGGTCCATAGGGGCTAAAGTACGTGGGACGTTGCAACATGGCAGCTAGTACCGCACTTTGTGCAATTGTTAAATGCCGCGAGGGTACGCCAAAAAACCGTTGGCTGGCCTGGTGAATACCAGCAATGCCGTGGCCAAAAGATGTCCAATTTAGGTAGTGCTCAAGCAACGTTGATTTACTCATTTTCATTTCCATTTGGCAGGCCAACATAATTTCACGCACTTTGCGCTCCACGGTTTTTTCGTTGGTCAAAAAAATTCGGCGGGCTAATTGCTGACTAATGGTAGATGCCCCCTGCGAGCCGGGATCAACTACGTTCTTAGCACCCGCACGCAGAATCGATTGCACATCAATACACCCGTGCTCAAAAAAACGATGGTCTTCGATAGCCAAAATCGCCTGTGGCACATGAGCGGGTAAGTCGGTTAGGTGCACACTGGTGCGATCTTCATCGCGGTAAAAGCGGTAGAGTTCACGCTCGTCGCGATCGGTAATCACCATACTCTGCTGTGGTACCAACGCCTCGGTAAAGGTGGGGTTTGGGAGTGTATCCAAAGACTATAGAGCCAGCTCACAAACAAAGTCGCGATCATCAGCACCGTGGCCGTGAGCACATGGAGCAGCCAATGGAGACGAAAAAATCTCAAAAAAAAGTGAAAGTATGTGATTTTAACATAATATTAAAATAGAGCAATAGAAGCCTAAATAGCATGCTTATGCGCAGATTTTAATTTATACTTGCTGACAACAACATATTGTTGTATATTAGCAATCCGTCTTTTTGTTGTTTGGGTAGAAACCCGGACAGAGACGGATCGGATCTTTCACATCATGATGTTCCAATTGAAACGGAAACGCGATGAAAAGGTCTGATAGGTTGCCCTGGTACCTGCGTGGTACCGGGCTTGGAGTATTGGCTATGCGTAAGAATCTGTTTGCTCGTCTGTCTGTCGAAACCCTCGGCGATCGTATCACCCCGGTGGCTGGTCTCACCCGTACTGGCGTGCTGGTCGTCCGTGGCACCAACTACGCGGATACCATCCGCGTGATGGAAAACCCCGGTGCCAACAGCACTGTGGTCGACATCAACGGTGTGCAAGCCTCGTTCCGCACCAGCGACATTGGTCGCATCGATGCCTACGGCTACAGCGGGGACGACACGATCGACCTCTCGGCGGTGATCACCAAGCCCTCTCGCCTCTACGGTGGCAACGGCCACGACACGCTGATCGGCGGTGGCCAACGGGATCTCCTGTACGGCCAGTACGGCAACGATGTGCTCCGCTGTGGCCCGGGCTACGATTACTTCCATCGCGGGCCCGGCTACCACACGTCGCTCCGTGGCGACCACGACCAAGGGGTCTGGTACAGCTACGTCAACTTCGACGAAACCGACGGCCCGGCCTCGCTCAAGCCCACGCTGCAGTACCTGCCCGGGCTCCCCGGCCAGACCTACAACGCGAACGCTTCGGCAGCCGGCAACTACACCAGTCTCGGTATGTACGTCTACTCACCCGAGTTCAACCCCGTGACCGTTCACTCGATCACGATCAAGGGTGACTTCTCTGGGGCCACATCACTCAGTGTTGTGCGTAGCAGCACAACCGACACTCAGAACGCCAGTCTGCTGGTGCCCTACTCGTCGATCAAGACGAATCTGGACGGCAGCCGGACGATCTTCTTTAAGACCCCGGTGACCATCTCGTCCCAGCAAGCCATGCAGTTCCAAGTCCGTTTCGGCCATGGGGCCAACAGCCTCCCGGTCGATCTGGACCTGCAGAGCGTGGAGATCGCCGGCCCCTCTGCCAACGTCGAGTATCTGTTCCGTATCCGCTGGAACGTCTAATTCGCGTCTAACCAACGCGACCCTACTGTGAAACATCTCGCCGCTTGTCCCCTCGTGGGCCAGGCGGCATTTTTATATTCTCTCTTAGGCTCTGCTAATTCTTTTGAGCAACTCCTTCCCTTTCTTTGTCAGGGCGACAAAGAAAGGAAGAAAGAAAACGCTCCGCCGC
>CAZLUF010000088.1:2013-5684 GCA_964562645.1 uncultured Candidatus Peribacteria bacterium | reverse complement strand
ACCCCCTCCGCCTTCGTTCGACGCCGAACTACGGGCGGACAAGCGTGGCGGCGGTGCCACCCGCTCTGTACCGAGTGTTAACCTACGCACTTATTTACATACTTTTTACTTCAGGGGTGGGAACTGAAAATACGCGCGGGTGTTCAGTCTTCGCCAAAGCTACGGCCGACAAGGGGATAGGCGCACCTTGTCCACAGTAGCTCGAAAGCGAAGGTGGATCATTTTTGGTGAGCTTCTTTGGTTACTTTCTTGTCTGGTGGACAAGAAAGTGACAATCGGGCAGTTCTTTTGATGCTCAAAAAATGGCATGATGAAAAATGCCACTATTACCGCTACACTCCACCTATGGACCTCTCTGCCATCCTCAAAAACTACGATCTTAACCAGCTCACGATTGCCTCCCTTGGTGGGCATAGCGGTTTAGATGTCTCGCATGGGGCCAAGCAGGCGGGGTTCCGTACAGCTGTGGTTGCTAAAGCTGGCCGCGATGCTACGTACAGTAAGTACTACCGCACACGTGGTGAAAAGGGTTGTATTGATGAAGTTCTTTCGTTGCCAGAATTCCAAGATGTACTCCGCGAAGATGTTCAGCAGAAGCTGCAAAAAATGAATACAATTTTTGTACATAATCGGTACTTTTGGGTCTATTTTAAAGATTTTTCGCAGGTGGAGAATAACTTCCACGTACCGATTTTCGGTTCACGCACTCTGCTCAAGTTAGAGGAGCGTAATCAGCCCTATAACCAGTATCATTTGCTGGCCGATGCTGGTATCCGCACGCCTAAGCTCTATAAATCTGGTGCCGATATCGATCGTCCGGTACTGGTAAAAGCGAGTGAGGCGACACGCGGCTATGAGCGTGGGTTCTTTGTGGTGACGAGTCCCGCTGAATACGAATCTGTTGGGTCGCAGTTAGAGCAAGAAGGCAAGATCAGTAAGACATGGCGCGAGGCACCCATCGAAGAATTCATCGTTGGGGCTCCCATTAACTTCAATTATTTCTACTCGCCACTCACGGGTGAACTGGAATTACTCGGTACCGATACTCGCCGCCAAACGAACCTCGATGGCTTTTTACGTATGACGGTTTCTGATCAACAGGTAGCCATGAAGCACGTGCCACTCAAAATGATCGAAACCGGCCATATTGCCGTAACGGTAAAGGAATCGATCTTAGAAAAAGCCTTCGCCATGGGCGAAAAGTTTGTGGCTCAGTGTAAAAAGTTACCCAAGTCGCTCGATCCTTCAGGCAAAGGCATGATCGGTCCATTTGCTTTGCAGGGCTCGGTAGTGGCCGAGGAGGGGAGGGAGGATATTGTCATCTTTGATGTTTCGTTCCGCATCCCCGGATCGCCCGGCACATTTGCCACTCCCTACTCGCGTTATTTGTATGGCGAAACCATGAGCGTAGGCGAGCGCATTGGTTTGGAATTACGTGAAGCCGTAGAGGCGAACTGCCTAGAGAAGTTACTGACATGAGGGTTTGTACTTCGTGACAGACATCTGTGTATTTTTTGATTTAAAAAAACTCCCGTTTTCATTGAATCCAGGAGAATGGTTCACCATGAGCGAACGAAGTGAGTCTAATGGTGGAGCATGTCGGATTCGAACCGACGACCTACTGCTTGCAAAGCAGCCGCTCTACCAACTGAGCTAATGCCCCACGAATGTGGAAGATATCTACGAATGACGGTGTAAAGATCGGTCACAGGCGGTAGACCCAACCTAGGACCCGGACACTGTAATAAAAAAACCCGGGGTTGTACACCCCGGGTTGAGTATTTTCTGTACACGTCAATTATTTACAGACTTTCGTCACTTTGCCGGTCTTTGGGTCCTTTACTGGGCGGCAAATTTTAGAGGAAGAACTGGAGCTAGCCGAAGACACCGGTGGCTTTACCATGCCGCCATCCTGGCCGCCGCACTGACACACGTTCATGGCTTTGCCGTTTTCGCACTTGAGCCAGCAGCCGGTGAGCGTGCATTGTGTAGAGCTGCTATCGGTCATAGTAATGCCGGTGCTCCCCTGGCCACAGCGCTTGGCCACCATTTCCTTTAAGCGGCGGTAATCGGGGTTAGAAGAGTTCATGGCTGCGAGTTTCTTTTGCATTTCCATGCACTCAGAATTGGGGTTAACGCAGTTGCCTTTGTTATCCGTAATACATTCAGAAATATTGCCCTGAACTTCTTCGCTCATTGGGTTACAGCTCTTGTTCCAGAGTGCGTACACATACTTGTAATCGGCACTGCCATCTTTGAGTGTGGCGAGCTTAATCTTGAGTTCGGTGCAGTAGTTCTTTTCGGTAGTGGAAGGCGTAGAGCTGTTACTGCTTTCGCACCACAGAATCATACAATCATTCGCGTCGTACTTTTGGCGCAAGTTAATGCTAGTACAGCTCTGTTTTACGGCTTCGTTACGCTTATCCGACTCAGCACACTTGCCGTTAGTGGGCATAGTGCCCTCTTCGCAACGTAGGCGCTTACACTGATTTTGATCGATGGAGGCAACCACACGCTTGCCTTCGGCTAAACACGATTTTTCGATGACGGCATTTTGGGCTTTAGCCTCGGCGCAGGGATCGGTAGTGGTTGTTGTTTCGACACATTTGTACCACATGCATTTATTGTCGTCCCACAGTTGTTGAACTGTACCTTTGCACGTTTCTTTTACACGCTGATTATTGGCATCGGCATTGCCGCAAGTAGTGGTTTCGGCCATGGCAATGCTCATGCCCATGACAAGAGGTAGAGCGGCAATTGCCAAGCCCATAGACACGCGTCGCATACAGAAAAAGGGGAGGGGATATTGTCTCTTAGGATTCCCGAAGCAGGATTGAGAGTCAATTGTCTAACAAACTGACTGTGTCCTAGATGGTGGGCTCGGGTGGTTTAATGCCACCAGGAATGATGTAGAGCACCGGTGCTAAGAAGAAATCGAGAGTATCGGTGGCAGCGGCAATACCAAAAAATATAGCTAATACTCCAAGTAATACCACCACATTGTTCATGCCTCCTAACTTAGCCATCCAATCGGCTTCGGCGAAGTTATCACCTACCTCTTTACGGAATTTGATCATTAAAAACCCACCTACAATGCCGAGGATGGAGAGAAAAACACGCATAGAGCTTAGGCAATGGCGTTCTCAATTTCACGCTTAAAATCTTCTTTGCTCTTGGCACCAATAAAGGTTTTTACAGGCTCGCCGTTTTTGAAGATGATAAAGGTGGGGATGCTCATTACGCCAAACTTACTTGGAGTATCTAAGTTCTCATCTACGTTCATTTTTACGAACTTTACTTTACCATCGAGTTCTTTAGTGAGTTCATCGACAATTGGCAGCATAGCCTTGCAAGGTCCGCACCAGGGAGCCCAAAAATCCATTACCACTGGTGTAGTGGAGGCAAGAACTTCGGCTTGGAAATCGGTGTCGTTGATTGGCTTTGCCATAGTGATCGGAAAGAAGATGACGAGGGAAAGTATAGCACAATTCTAAAAATAAATGCAGAAAATAATTTGCTCTGTGTACAAAAAAACGCCGAGACACATTGGCCTCGGCGTAGAAATTTCTCCGGGATTTTTCAATCCAATCGACCGCGGGTGAGGATCTCGCGTGTAATTTTTTTGCCGGTTTCGACAGCGGGCTGACCGTATGGATCGATACGGTAGAGCT
>CAZLUF010000088.1:0-1998 GCA_964562645.1 uncultured Candidatus Peribacteria bacterium | reverse complement strand
AAGGAACAAGTAAAAGAGCTGGGCCAAGTGGAAGGCATCCAGGCGAGTAAAGCCAATGGTCACATGGGGGCGCTTAACGCTCGTGAGAGCGCGGCTGGTGCCTTCGTAGCAAGCATCGAGTAACTGGCCAAAGCTCTTGCCAGCCAAATGGCGGAAATGCACGGGGAGATCTTCTGGAACCGTTACGCGTGGCTTTTCGAGTTCACACAAGAAGATATGCCAACAGGCACGTGGGCCAGCCATCCACTGCTGCAGAAGCGAGTGCTGATCTTGGGTGCCAATGGCAGCCAGGGGAATGGGGTTTGGCGTTTCGGTTTTGCCGAGACTCTCCGCAATGAGTTGCTGGTTCCAGCGTGCAATGGATTGTAAGCGCGTGGAGTACGGCATAATTACGCGTACAGGGTAACTGCGGCGGGTATCCAGTAAGAACTGTACCGAGGCCAGCAGTGCCGCTGGGTTTTCGTCTAACGATGGGCGTTGGCAGAGTGTATCCATTTCTTTAGCACCGCGGATAAAGCCATCGAGATCGCCATCGAGCAGGGCAATGGGTAGTAGTCCCACAGGAGTGAAAATGGAGTAACGGCCACCTACACCGCTATCGAGTGGTAGCATTTGAATATTCTGTTCCAGGCAGTAGTCGTGCAATGGTCCACGCTCAGGATCGGTAATAGCGATCACGCGCTCGTTTGGCTTAGTACGGCGGTGTCGGCGGAGTTGTTCGTAACATAAAAAGAACGCGCTCATGGTTTCGAGTGTGTCGCCTGATTTGCTCACAACAACAATGAGAGTGGAGTTCCAGTCCACTGTTTCCACAATGGTCTGCAATACCGAAGGATCGATACTATCGAGCACGATGAATTCGAGTGTCTCGGCGGTTTCGAACACTTCCTGAATCACTTTAGGACCCAAGCCCGAACCTCCAATACCAATCCAAATGACAGTTTGAATACCTGTGCCGCGCACGCGCATGGCGGCCTCCTTTACCTTTTTAACCATGTTTTTATCGTAGGGATTCATGGACCAGGCGTGCTCTCCTTTTTCGCGTTCCAAAAGCCAATCTTGGACGTAGCGGCGCACGGTAGTGCGAAGGCTACTCAGTTCCTGATCTGGAATACCCATGGAGGGGGTAATGGCCTTGGCCAGAGTGGCGGATATATCGAGCTGGAGCATACGAATGTGGAATAAGAGACGAGGGGATTTAGAGGGCGCGCAAGGCGGCAGCTACGCGATCTTCGGTAGCGGTGATAGTACTGGGGAGTTCGCGTAGTACCCGGGTAACCTCATTGGGATCGTATCCTAGAGCGGTTAAGGCGGCTACGGCATCGTGATCAGTAATGCCCTTGGCAGGCGTGCCGCCAGCGGTGGCAAACAAGTGGGGGTGCTTTTCGTTGAGTGATTTCAGTTCAATGAGTAGCCGTTCTGCAGTTTTTTTGCCTACACCTTTAATGCCGGTAAAAAAGCGTAGGTCCTCTTGTAGTATCGCCTGGTGCATGAGCGATCGAGGTGCGCCACAGAGTTCTAGTGCCATTTTGGGTCCCACACCATCTAGTTTTAAAAATTCTTCGAACAGCATGCGTCCGGATCGATCCATAAATCCAAACAGGTCGAATCGGTCTTCGCGAATGTACGAGTAAATCCACACAAACGCAGGCTTGGCATCGGTCACGGCGTCCCAGGCATCGAGCGGCATGAGCACGCGGTAGCCAACTCCACCCACATCTACAGTCACCTCGCCGGGCTGCAACTTAGAGACGGTGCCGTGCAGATGGGCAATCATGCCGCGAGTGTAACACGTTTGGGGGTTGTGTGAACTAGCTTGCGCTCAGGCAACAGGCTTTTCCTGGCGTGCGTTCTGTGGTACAATATCCTGATATGTCTCGTACAAAAATTGTTTTAGGGTTAGCGGCGCTGGTAGTGGTAGTGGTACCAACCGCTTCGTTTTGGTCGCTTGGGGCAGTACTCACGCGCGACGAAGTGCAGACAAAATTGACCCAAGTG
>CAZLUF010000087.1:0-5756 GCA_964562645.1 uncultured Candidatus Peribacteria bacterium | reverse complement strand
AGAGCGCGAAAAGGAGCATACACCTCTACCTAAATTTTTGGCTGCAACAAGCCAGTTAGTATGGTCTTGGGCCACGCGCCAACCAATGCTACTGAGTATCGAAAATAGAATACCACTCACTGCACGTTTACCGGGCATAGCGCATGGGATCCTCGTACTTATAACAGTTGCTCTATGGGTACGCAGATTATGCGGAGTGGCTCCATCGCTCTTGGTTACTTTTTTTGCAGCGAGTGATCCTACATTTGTGGCACATGCGTCACTGCTTACGCCAGATATTGCGGTAACATGTTGGGTGTTTGTGGGCACGTACTTGGCTTGGCAATATACAAGCAGACCATCTCTTAAGAATTATTTGGCGGCAGGCTGTGCGATTGCTCTGGCCCTCTTAAGCAAATTTACCGCCATACCACTATTGGTATTTAGCGCACTCTGCACGTTACTGCTTTACCGTAGTCACTTGCCAATAACTGGTGAAAGTCGAGTACCAACACTGCTCAATGTATTGTGGATTTTTTTGGGCTGGATGGTTGTATCAGTTGTCTTTATTGTTATTTTTTATGGAGCGCACGTGTCTGTATTTTGGTCGGGACTTTGGTCGCAAATTATCCATGCACAAGAAGGTCACAAAGCGTTTTTATTAGGGCAAGTGAGTGAATTAGGTTGGCCTCTGTATTTCTTTGTTGCCTATGTTATTAAAACGCCGTTGTCGATGTTGGCGTGTCTTCTACTGGGTATTGCATCGTTACGTTGGTCATTACTCAAAACTCCTTGGTTGTATTGCGTGCTATTGCCTGCGTTGTTTTTTGGTGTGCTCATGATCTCTCGGATCAATATAGGCGTACGTTACCTGCTGCCAGTCTATCCCTTTATGTGGTGCTTGGCGGGGCTTGGAATCAAAACTTTGTCTACCACTTGGCCTAAACAAGCAGGGCTGATACTCAGTGCATTGGTTATTGGTCAGTGCGCCAGTGTGGCACCTGTTTTTCCGCATTATCTTGCTTATGCCAATGAATTATTCGGCGGGCCTACGCAATTGCCATCTTATTTGAGTGATTCTAATAATGATTGGGGCCAAGATCTCTATCGTTTGCCTGTATATATGCAAAAACATGGAATACGCGATATTCGACTCGCGGCTTTTTCGTATTTTCCTCCCGAGCGATTTGGCATGCGCTTGCAAGCTTTGCCAGCTTGTACGCCGCCACCCGATCATTACCAGCAAGCTAATGATCCGACTCAATTGCTCGCTATTAGTGCCACAGTACTCACTGGTGCATGCACTGGCAATTTGGAGCAGTATGCGTGGCTGCGCCAGCGTGAACCAATCGCTGTTTTAGGTTACTCCATCTATATTTACGACATCACCAACGATGCCGACGCGCACCGACAATTGGCACTTGTGTATCAACAGGCAGGAAACAAAATGCTATCCGAGTACGAAATCAGCAAAGCAGAGGAGATCGAAGCTCAGAGTCTCTAACCACGGGGTGTTTTGGTAGTTTGCACAATTGCTGCCGAATGACCAACACTTTATGCTGATAGCCGTGCAACGCGTGCTCACACATTATCGATACAGCTGGCACTGTGGCTTAGTGATAATTGTGCTCTGTTTTTTGGTGCAAACATTTGGATTTGCTCTGCAAAACGGCCCCACATACGATGAGCAAATAGGGTACGAAGCCGGCTACCAAAACATCTTTGACGATAATTTTTATTTGAACTTTGGACACCCGCCAGTGTGGCGACAACTGGCAGTGTATAGCGCCTGGATGTGGTCGGTCATTTCTGGCAGTGAGTTACCCAAAACCATTACTGACCACGTGCCGCTAGCGGCACGTGCTGGCAATATGGCGCTTGGAGCGGCCATGCTTGTGGTCTTGGCCGATTGGGTGCGCCGCATGTGGAATAAGGAAACTTCGTTATTGATTGCAACTCTCGCAGCGTTTGAGCCAACGATTATTGCCAATTTTTCGGTTGTCACTCCCGATGCCGCAGTCACGTTTTTTGTGTTTCTTTCTGCTTACTTGTATTGGCGCTATTTGCATGCGCCGACATGGGGGCTACTCATTGGCACGGGGTTAGTGGTGGGCTTGGCAAGCATGTCTAAATTTTCGGCGCCGCCTTTTTTGATCATTGTGTATTTGGGTGGATTGCTGGCAAATAAGGGGCGTTTACCCTGGCCAGCTATGGGTCTAAAACCGGCACAAACTCCATGGTGGGGCGTGGTGGCTTGCACGGCAGTGTGGGTGGCACTGTTAGCTCTGGTCATTGTGGGTTTGTATGGCTGGCATAACTTGGAGTATCTGTGGGCGGGTGTGCACTCGCAGTTGCAGCACTCACTCAATGGTCAATACGCCTATTTCTTTGGGCAGGCTTCTACCCACCCGTGGCGCTTGTATTTCCCAGTAGCGTATATCATTAAAACGCCGCTCACTATTCTGTGTGCCATACTCATCGGTTGTGTCACTTTGCTACGCGCTCAGCGGTTTGAAATGTTTGTGTGGTGCATACTCATTCCTGGTTTGTTCTTTGAGGTATTAGCGTTCTCTGGTTTAAATATCGGTGTGCGGTATGCCCTGCCGGCTTTTCCATTTTTACTCCTCCTGGCAGCCGCAGGTGCACACTGGGTGTTGCAGAAGTTGGCAGAAAATACACGGGGCTTTGTGTTGTGTGCGGTACTGAGCCAATTGATTAGCGTGGTACCGCTCTTTCCACATTACTTAGCCTATGCCAACGAAGTCTTTGGTGGACCGAGCAATTTGCACCACTATTTGGTCGATTCAAATATAGATTGGGGGCAAGATTTCAATCGCTTAAAAAAATATATGACAGAGAATGGCGTGCAGGATTTACGTCTTAGTGCCTTTAGTGGTTTGCCTGTTTCGAACTTTGGTATTAATTACCAAGCCGTCACTGCGTGCTACGAAATGGAGCAGCCTACCACTTTGGCTTACGATCCAGTACAGCTTTTTGCGATTAGTATCACCGTGCGCGAAGGAGGATGCACAGGAGATGTTCGGCGCTTTGCCTGGTTAAAGTCGCGGTTGCCAATCGCTGTTCTAGGTTATTCTATCTATATTTACGATATTACGAACGATGCCCAGGCTCATCGTGAATTGGCGGCTTTATACAATCGCATGCGCTGGTATCGCCACATGCGGCACGAGCTCACCACTGCAATGCAGATAGACAAGGCTCTCTCTAAGAACAAATGAATATCTATCTCTTCCATGGTACTGGCAGTACGCCCGAGAGTGGGTGGTTCCCGTGGCTCAAGCGCGAACTAGTTCAGCGCGGTCATCAGGTAATTGTGCCAGCGTTCCCTACGCCAGAGGGGCAAACAATTGCTGAGTGGCAGGCGGTATTGCACCACTATCCCGAGCCCCAAAGCGATTCGATACTTGTTGGCCACAGTGCCGGAGCTACCTTTGCTCTCCGTGTCCTCGAAATGCTCAAGCATCCTGTGCAGGCTACTTTTTTAGTGGCGGGGGTTACGGCTCCTATGGGTAATGATTTTGATCCGATCCTCCAGAATTTTTTAGCTCAGCCATTTGCTTGGCCTACGATTAAACAGAATGGGGGAGTGATACACGTGTTTCACAGCAGTGATGACCCCTATGTGCCACTCGAGCAGGCACAAACGATTATCGAAAACACCGGTGCCATACCTCATTTTGCCGCTAAGGCCGGCCACTTTAATACTAGTAGTGGCTATCGTGAATTTCCAGATCTTCTCCAGTTGATTGGGCAATTGAGTAAATAATTATTGTTTGATTCAAAAGCAAGTACTGCTTTTTGCTAGGCTAATTAGTAATTGTTGGAAATACGGTAGAACACACCCGGTACACCGCCAGTTGTGGCAGGGTTTGGAATGACGGTAGCGGTGGAAGGGAAGTTAGCTGGCATTGCTGCAAAGGCAAAAGCCACCGTCCAGCCTATGCCTGGGGCATTGGTACCTAAAGTGGCGTCGTAACCGAGTGGTTGTGGCATGAGAATTGAGCCAACTCCGCGTAGGGTGGGTGCGCCAGTACCGTAGTTTTGTGCTAACCAGTAGAGACCGGGTTCCAGCCGAACAGGGAGGTTTGTGGCAAATGTTTTTACACCTGTGGTGTTGGTGGCGGCGGTGCCGGCATCTACTACTAAGCTACCCGGATACACATTGCCGTTATCTCTATAGATACCCACGCGCGCCAAGCTGCCAACAGCTGCGGCTGCTGTAACGTTAATAGCTAATTGATCGATCTGCGTTGGCTTGGTGATAAGTATGGGATACGCACGCAGTGTGCCTACCGCCGTGGCGGCGGTGGTGGCGGTAAAGTTGTATGTGCCATTGCCATAGGAGTACCAGCGGTTGGCGGCAGTACCAACACGCGTAATGCTGCTCCAATCAAACGGTTGAGTGTTGATGGTTTGCCAGCCTACGTTATCGCTTTGCACCGTGACGGTTTCGCCGTAGATACCCAGTGTGTAACTGGTTCGTCCATCGATTAACTGACCCGCGCTGGGGTTGAGGGTGACGTTTGTAGCACCACTGCCGTGCGTCACTCGTTTGATTGTGTAACTGCGACCGCGAATACCAACCGCTGTGGGCAGAGTAAGTACCACCGAGCCAGAGGCGTAGATGGTGTGGTCACTGTCTCCTAGAGTGTAGTTACCGGTTTTTACCAGCACGGGTACGCTCAGTGAACCACTCAGTGTTAAAGTAGAATGTGGCGTCGTGTTACCAATGCCTACTTTGTTTGCTGCAGCATCCACAGTAATTGCACCAGCATCTACGATCATATTCCCTTCAAAAAATACCGACCCCGAAGCCGAGAGGCTGTTGGCAATGTAGACGTCGTCACTAAACTCAAATTGGCTCAATGTACGCTTAAATATTAGGCTCTCAGGCAGTGCATCGTTGCCAAATGTGAGTACCGCATCACTTGCTCCATTATCGGCATTAATGAACAAATCGGCTTTTGTTGCCACATTGCCTTCGATCCGCAGCGTACCACTTCCACTCAGGTTATTGAGTACATGCACATCGTCGGTAAATTCAAAGCGGCTAGCTACGGTATTCCAAAGCAAGCGTTCGTTTACCGTATCACCAAAACGCAGTTCTACATCGCTCGTGCCTCCAGCATCGTCGATAATCGTAAAGTTCTCGGTGTTTACCAGTAAACTGGGGCCAAACGAACTGGCTAGTACGGAGTAGGGAAGTAGCACACTCAAGCCGACGAAAATTAGCAACCGTAAGCGCATAAAATCTGTACAGTGTACCAGAAATCAGGGCACTGTAATATTCGTTATTATATAAAAATGTGCTCTAGTAGTATTTGATGGTTTACTGGCTCGTGCGGACAAAAATAGCAGGGACAGGCGCGGCAGTAATAGCGGTACCACCAGCGGTAAATGGTGAGGGTAAGATGGCAAACGGAAAGGCTACACTCCAGCCTACACCTGGGGTTGTGCCCAAGGTTGCATCGAGTCCAAGAATGGGTGTCATGCCCGTAATAGTAATTGTGCGCACCGTAGAGGCAGTGCTTTGGACCATGGCAAGCCAATACAAGCCGGGTTCGAGTGTTACAGGTAGTCCGGTAGTAAATGTTTTGACGCCATTTGGGTTAGAGGCAAGTGAGCCGGCGTCGACTAATAATGTACCAGGGTACATATTGCCGTTATCGTTATAGATACCAACACGAATGTTTCCTGGCACGGCACCAGTTACGTTAATGGCCATTTGATCGACGGTGGTCGTTTTAGCAATTACA
>CAZLUF010000086.1:0-5865 GCA_964562645.1 uncultured Candidatus Peribacteria bacterium | reverse complement strand
ATGTAATTTTCGGTGAGATCTAAAGAAGCACAGACCTGGGTGGTACCGCCGCCACGCTTGTCCGCCCGTAGTTCGGCGCAACGAAGTGAAGTCGAACGAAGGCGGAGGGGGTGTGGTTCGACTACGCTCACCACGACATGTCATCCCGAGCGTAGCCGAGGGATAGCAGTGACGAGGAGACCCAGGGCCGGGTGGAGTGGGTGTTGGCGGCGGAGCGTTTTTGATTACTTTTGTCGCGACAAAAGTAATAAGAACTATGTGAATTTAATTTCAGTTTCTCAGTAATGGTGCTGTTGTATTTTATCAAAAAGCCCCCAAGGCGGGGGCTTTCTTTTTTTACCAATGGAACAATTAACCAATCTGGATCTTGAGTCCTGGACCCATCGAAGGGGCAACAGTAGCACTCATAATGTACTCACCTTTGATACCAGATGGCTTGGCTTCTTTGATAGCCTGGAGCAGAGCCTCTAGGTTCTCTTCGAGCTTCTTGCTGCCAAAGGACATCTTACCGAAGACGGTGTGGATGATGCCCTGCTTATCCATCTTACACTCGATACGACCGCGCTTGAGTTCTTCGATCACTTTAGCCACTTTGTCCGTAACGGTACCAGCTTTTGGCGAAGGCATGAGACCTTTCTGACCGAGGGTTTTGGCAATCTTACCCAAGTTTTTCATCATGGCAGGTACGGCGACAGCAACATCGAAATCAATTTTGCCATCTTCGATGCTCTTTACGAGATCATCGTTACCAGCCAAATGAGCACCGGCTTTTTTAGCTTCGTCGATCAAATCATCTGGCACGAAGGCAGCGATCTTGAGGGTCTTACCTGTACCGTGTGGCAACACAACTGTAGTACGAACCAACTGATCTGCCTGCGTGGTATCGGCATTGATGCGGAAGTGAGCTTCGGCAGCACCATCAAACTTGGTAGTGCTGATCTTCGTGAGGAGTTCACAAGCCTCGGCAATAGTGTATACGGGCTTGGTAACTAAGGCCTTACCGGCGGCGTACTTTTTGCCGCGGCGGCGGGCCAGGGGACTTTGCTTGCTACTCATAAAAAATAAGGGGGAAACGTGGTACAGGCGCCTCGGCCACTGGCCGTCAGCTCCCACGGGAATGGCTAGATTGTACCGATTTGGGGGTATTAGGCAAGCCTTTGCTGATTGTTCAGAATATATACAGTTGTTATGGTGCCACCATGCAGTCACTCAAGCCCGGACGTTACCGGCACTACAAAGGCAATGAGTACCGTGTACTAACTGTGGCACGCCACAGCGAAACACGCGAAGAGATGGTGGTGTACCAGGCACTCTACGGCGAACGAGGGTATTGGGTGCGCCCTTTGGCTATGTTTAAAGAGAACGTCGAACTCGATGGTCAGACGGTTCCACGCTTTGTATACACCGGTTCACTTAAGCCAGGAGACGCTTTGAACGAGGGGAGCGACTTGGGCGATCTTTTGGCTTTTCTGGGCTGACGGGCTTAACTTCGGTAGCAGTGGTTTGACGAGGCCATGGCACACACCAGCTGAGGAGAACGCCAAATAGAAAGAGTAGACCAGGCATAATCCACCAGCTAGGCACAGCTCGATTACCATCGAAGAGTACCGTGAGCACCATGGAGAGACCAAAAATGACTACCAGACACATGCCAATGAGGCGGTACATACTCAAGAAGATTGCCGATACCACTGCCTGGGATGGGCTGACAGCTTCACTGCTTTCTTCGTGCCATAAAAATAGCAAGCCACCCGTGGCGAATAGTACCAAGAGGGCCACGTAAATTTCGGTAGTGAAGCGTTCCTGACCCATTACTAGCTGCTCAATAACGGCATAACACGCTGGAATACCGCTAATACTCATGAGCCCTACTCCCAATGCCTGTAGCACATGATTGTAGATGGCTTTGCCAATGGCCGCTGGCTGCGTGCCTGGCCGTAGCAAGGCAGCAATAAAAATGAGGGTAAACAAAAGGAGTGTACCCAGTGGCAGCACCACCCACACAATGGAGCTAGAGCCAAAGCTCAACGGAAACAGCATGTCAAAAAAAGGAAGCGTGGACCTTAGCGTACGATGACTTGGTATTTTGTGCACCTTTTCGCCCTTGCCGGGTCAGCAAGACGTGATCCACTGCTCAATTGCCAGCTTTTCTGCACTGTAGCCTAGATATAAAAAAACCGGCCGAAGCCGGTTTAGAAATCGTATGGAAAACGCTTACTCAACCGTAACACCCATATTACGGGCGGTACCGGCAATAATGCGTTCGGCAGCTTCTACGGAACCTGCGTTGAGGTCGGGCATTTTGCGCTCGGCGATCTGGCGCAGCTGAGCAGCGCTAATCTTGCCTACTTTCTTCTTGTTTGGCTCACCACTACCACTTTCGATCTTCGCAGCCTCTTTAATAAGTGTGGAAGCAGCTGGCTGCTTTACCACGAAAGTGTAGGTGCGATCTTCGAACACCGTGATCATCACGGGGAGCATTTGACCCATTTGGCCTTTGGTCTGGGCGTTGAACTTGGTACAGAAGTCATTAATGTTGACACCTGCCTGACCGAGAGCCGGACCGAGTGGAGGGGAGGGGTTGGCCTGGCCACCCTTGGCCACCACTTTTACCATTTTGATAACTTTCTTCGTAGATTTTGCCATAGCCCGGAGAGTGTAGGGATTTCGCTCCCATTGGTCAACGGGGTTTTTCGTCTAGTCTTTTGGCTCTATTGGCTAAATTGATCAAATCTGCCTTACTCCGTGAGGGCATCCATGAGTATTTGGGCCGCTGGTTCTTGGTTCTGAGTAATGTGGAATTCGTACAGGCGCTGGCGTACACGAACGAAGAGCAGGCGATCTTCGTGAATATTGGGATCAAGGAAGCTTAATACGTTGCGCACTGGCTTATTGGGGCGTTCTTGAGTTTCATCTACTAGATCAATCATGCGATCCGTAAACGAGCCATGGAGAGCCTCTTTAAGAGCCGAAAAATATATTTTAACTTCTGGCACATCAATCCAACTCACTTGCATCACTCGATCATTCTCTTTTAACAGAACCACACTCTGCACGGTTACTTTGGCGGGAATCACTTTTTCGACAATGCTCTTTTCGCGAGTGGTCTGCGTGTCGTACCCAAGCTTGGTAAAGATCTTCATGAGATCTGGCTGCACATTGGCCGCCGAGCCCACCGTGGAGCTGGTACTGGAATTTCCACTAGTGCTGGTTTTAGTGGAGGATGCCGTTTCTGACGACATAGAATGCACTGTGCCTGCGGTAATAATGGTTTTAGGTGCAGGTTTACCGCTGGGTTGCCACCATTGCGCGCGGGTGAGGCTGGTATCGGCCAATGCCAAAATAATCAGCACGCCCAGAAACGCCAAAGTGGTTCCAAGTTTCGACACGTAGGCAGTGTACTCTAGGTTGCGTGTTCAGGAAACGTACCGAGCCAGGGTCCGCGTGACAGTTGGGTCAATTTAGAGAGTAATTTAGGAATTGCTGGCAAGCGGTATCGGTGGCCACTTTGCCTATGGTTGGGTACCATACAACTGTGGTAATGAAGCGCAGCCAGCCTCCGGCAGATGATGTGGTGCGACCAGTGGTAACGGAGCAAGATGTACCGGCAGTGGATATGGCACTTCGCCCAAAGCACTTGCAGGAGTATGTGGGCCAAGGTCGAATTAAAGGTCATCTAACGTTACATATACAGGCAGCACTGGAGCGCAAAGAACCATTGGGTCACACTCTGCTCTATGGTCCTCCTGGATTGGGTAAAACCACGTTGGCCCACATTGTGGCTCGCGAAATGCAGGCGCAAATTCGTCTTACGAGTGGTCCCGCTTTAGAAAAACCTGCCGATCTTGCTTCGATCCTCAGTAACTTACAGGCTGGCGATGTGCTCTTTATCGACGAAATCCATCGCCTACGTCCGGTAGTGGAAGAGATGCTCTACGGTGCTGTGGAAGATTGCGCGTTGGATTTAGTGATTGGCAAAGGGCCAACTGCTCGTTCCATGCGTCTGCCGCTCCAGCGCTTTACGTTGGTGGGTGCTACCACCAAGGCCGGTGCCATGAGCGCACCACTGCGCGATCGTTTTTTGCATCAGTTTAAACTCGACTTTTACGTGCTGGAAGAAATGCGCCAAATTGTGGAGCGGTCGGCAGCACTGCTCGATATGCCCATGGATAGTGCGGCCTCGGGGCGCATCGCCAAAAGTAGTCGCTCAACGCCGCGTATTGCCAATCGTTTAGTACGATCCATTCGCGATGTGGCACAAGTGCACGGCCATGGTTCGGTAACTCTACCGATTGTGGAACGCGCACTGAGCTCGCTAGAAGTAGACGAAGACGGGTTAGATGCCACTGATCGTAAATTGCTAGCCGCCATTGTGGATCACTTTGCAGGAGGGCCAGTGGGGCTTTCTACTCTGGCTGCCGTACTAGCCGAAGAAGAGGAGACCATCGAAGATGTGTACGAGCCGTACTTGCTGCAGCAGGGGTTTTTGCAGCGCACGCCTAAGGGCCGCATGGCCGCTAAACGAGCGTATGAAAAATTGGGTCGCGCACTACCTAATGGCATGAGTACGCAGGAGAGTTTGCTGTAGGTATACTGCAGGCATGTCCTCCACCACTCTAGGCTTATTGATTGGCGGCTTAATTCCAGCCGTGCTTTTTGCTCTCTCGGGAATCAGTAATAAATTCGCCCTGCAGGCTGGCATGGGCCCTGCTGCCATGATCTTGGTAACTGGTTGCGCGGGTATTGTGGTGGCGAGCCTCTGGATACTCATGTTTGGCGATGGTCAGTTCACCGCCAAGGGAATTGGTTGGTCTATATTGGTTGGTGCACCATGGGCAGTGGCAGTCATTCTAGTGGCCGTGGCTATCAATCAGTATGGTGCTCCGCTCAGTCAGCTCATTCCACTCTATAATATGAACACGCTACTGGCGGTAGCATTTTCGCTGTGGATCTTTGCCGAATGGAAACAAGTGCACCTGCCACAGATACTTCTAGGTTCTGTACTTATTGTGGCGGGAGGTGTGCTGGTTTCGCGGGCGTAGCTCTACTTGTAAAAATTGACAGTCTTGAGCAGTCCCTGGAATAGCTCGCTGTGCAGCGGGGCATCATTCTGGTCGGCAGCATATGTCCATACGTAGGCTGTGTTGTTCTTGAGGAACCAAGCCTGGTAGAACTCTAACTTAAGATCGTTGATGGTGGCCAAAAAGTGCACGCCTTGGGCAGGGTACCCGGCGATGGTGAGATCTTGGCGATCGAGTTCTTTAAAACTCGAAAAGAGAGCTTTTTCCTGAGCCAATCCTAATTCGGTGTAGGCCTTAAGAGTCATATTCTTGTACTGGCTGAGGTCTTCGGTCACCAAATTAATGTTCTCGTGGAATTGATCATCTTTTCTGAAAGGGGCAAACAGTGCAACGTGGAAGGTAAGATTACCTTGTGTGAGAGCGGCTGTGTTGCTGGTATCGATCTTCCAGCTGCTTGGAGCCAGGTAGTTTAATTTAGGCGAAATAATGTACTGCTGACTGGTCAGATTTAAACGCTTGAGTTCTAGGGCGCTACTGCGTTCCATGGCCCTGGAAATTGTTTGACTGCGGATGGTGCGTGCACTGGGACGAACGTACGTTTGATTGCGTGTAACTGTAGCAGCACCAGCTAGGCCAACTTGGGCACAAGCAGTGATAACAAGTACGGCAGCAGAGAGTGAACGACGCATGATGGCAATAGGGAGAATAAGCGAAGTGTACGTGGAATTTAGGCGTGGTCTAGTTGTTTCGGGGCTAATTGAGTATGGAAAACTATTTAGTTTTTCAATTCATGATTATAAAGATGATGAAGATTCTGAAGGTAATTATGTAATGATTGATGGTG
>CAZLUF010000085.1:0-5874 GCA_964562645.1 uncultured Candidatus Peribacteria bacterium | reverse complement strand
GGACGTGTGTTGTAAGCCAAATCATAAAACGTAAATAGGGCCTGAAAAGCATCGCTCTTGTGCTCAGCCCGTAACCGCTCGCGCTTGGCTGGCGAAACAGAACGGTCCCAACCGTGTGCCCTCACCATGACACACATATCAGCCAGCTCTTCATCTTCGGTGCAAATAAACCCACCTTCGATAGTAGAGAGATGATGACCCACAAAAGTAGAAAAGGTACTGGCCACACCAAAATTACCCAGTAATTTTCCATCGATACGTGAGCCTAGCGATTCACAGTTATCTTCGATTAGCAGCACATTGTGCTTAGTGCATACGTGGGCAATTGCCGGGAGGTCATCGCAAAAACCTAGTACGTTGGTAATAAAGATCGCCTGGAGCGAGGCAATATGCGGCTGTACCGTACGCGAAGAAATATTGAGTGTATCTAACTCACAATCGATGAGCACAGGCACGAGCCCCAGCTGAAACAGGGGCATAATGTTCGTGGCCCAGGTAATGGCCGATACCCCCACTCTGTCTCCTTTTTTTAGTCGACCCAAATTAAGTAACGACTGAATGAGTACCAAGTTAGCAGCGCTGCCACTGCTCACAAAAATAGCATGTGTGCATTCCTGCCATGCCGCAAAATCACGCTCAAATTTGGCGCAGTGCGTATGCATCGAAATCCGCTCGGTATTACACACAAACTGAGCCAACTCAGCCCGGGTTTGCTCGTCCCGAAAAAATCCATGGCGCATGAGCGGGATTTTCATATCCACAGTGTACACGGAGTGTTGGAGGTTAGGGAATCTCCCCTTTTTAAGACCGACGACCCAAAACAGCACTGCAGATAAATCCAGCAATAGCCCATAGAACAATGCACCCTCCGGTGCTCAAATCGAACAGGTATGAAGTAGAAATACCTGCCAGCACTGCCAAAATTGCCAAACAAATTGCTATGCCCAACGTTCTCAAAAAACTCTGCCCCCACTGCATAGCCGCCAAGACCGGAATAACCATCAGTGCCCCCACGAGCAGTACGCCAATAACGCGAATGCTAATGGCAACTGTAACAGCAGATAGAACCACGAGCAGCATGTTAAACACATACGATGAAACACCGCTGCTTTGAGCCAATTCTTCGTCTAGGGCAACGGCGTAGAGCGAGGGGTACCAGTACCAAATAAAGAAGATGACCAGTAACCCTAAACTGCTCATAGCAGCAATGTCCGACCAGGTAACTGTGACAATACTACCAAACAGCAAGCTGCTGACACTGCCAGCCTGGCTACCAACTTTACTGAGCAAGACGGCTGCTGTTGCTAAACCACCAGACAAGAACAAGGTTAGCGCTGCCTCACCAAGGACGCGGCGACGGCGCAGCTCTTCTGTGCATACTGCCGCCAAAACCGAAGCAATAAGCGCTGTGAACAATGGCGAAGTATGGAACAGAAAACCTATTGCCACTCCTGCCAACGACACGTGGGCCAAAGTATCTGCCAAATACGCATAGCGACGCGTCACTAAAAACATGCCGAGTAAAGGCGCCACTACTGCTGTAATTAGACCCGCAATAAGAGCCCGAATCAAAAACTCCGACGAAAAAAAACTAATGATGATGGACATGATGATGACCGGAATGTGTATCGCTCCCACCTCTTGGCAAAAGTTGCACTGCGACCCATGTAGAAATTGGCACAGCTAGTAATAACGTGGCACTGCCTACCAAAGTCCGAATAATCTCCTCGGCGAGCGATTCGTTATTAAGAATAACCCAGAGTGGTGCCGTATCGTTTATCTGAAACAGTAACAGTAGCGGCAAAGATGCTCCGGCGTACGCCAGCGCGAGTGTATTAATGAGCGAGGCAATATGCTCCCGCCCAATCGAAGCCGCCGAACGCGCCACCTGTGCCTTGGTTAGCGACGGATTTACCCGCCATATTTCATCGACGGCAGCTGTTTGAGCGGTAGTGATATCGTCGAGCACGCCCAAACAACCAATGACAATTCCACCCAAGAGTAAGCCACGTAAATTGAGCGCCGATAATGTACCCGATTGCAAAAATATCGATTCTTCCGAACCCATACCAAATAAGTGGGCTACATGCACCGCCGCGATCGCAAAGATAGTCGAAAGAACCAGTGTGCCCAAAGTGCTACACAGAGCGACCGACGTCCGAAAGGTAAATCCATGTGCCAAGTAAAGCGAGCTGCAAGCAATAATCACGGCCGTCACTAAGCTCACCAACAGCGGGTTCCAACCGTGCACGATTGCTGGCACCAAACCAAATGTCAGTATCACCACACTCACCACTAAACCAAGAAAGGAACGTAAACCTGTGATACCCGATAGCAAGAGAACCAAGACCACAAATCCGATTAAAATACCCCCCAAAGCCGGCAAGCGATACTTCTCTGCCAACAAATACTGTACCCGACCATCGGCATAGGTAAGTGAACGTAGAATCACGCGCTCACCCTGTTCTAACGCCATATCGTCGCGACCATTCAATACTCCATTTTCCATATCTATGACCTTGCCTGCTTCTGGGCCAGACTGAATGCGAATTTTAACCACTTGAACCAAGCGCTCAAAACCATATTCCGTATCCGTGGCACTAGAAGTAATCTCTTGCACTTGCGCTGTTACAAACTGCTCCGTGGCCGGCGAAACAGGTGCCTGAGCCGCTACTGATCCCGCCACGGCGCAGCCAATAATGAGACTGAGTAAGTGGTAACGCATGATTAGTGAGTGTGGCTAAGTCGAGAAAAATTCGAGCCATACAATTCCTGCACACGAGCATCTTCCAAAAAAGAGTGTGCGCTACAGCAGCAGAGCAATTGTTGATTCAGGCAGCACACATGGCTCGCCTCTTTGGTCATGACCTCTAAATCGTGAGACACGAAAACAATTGTCATTTTCCAATCCTGATTGAGATGCCGCAGTAAGCCATAAAATTGATCTCTAGCCACTGGATCAACACCTGTCGTCGGCTCATCGAGAAACAGAATATCGGGCCGAGAAATAATGGCTCGCGCTATAAATGCACGCTGTCGCTGCCCTCCCGAGAGATGGTCAATACGCCGCTGACCAAAACCTTCTAACCCCACCTCGCTAAGTGCTTGATCTACAGCCAACTTTCGCTCTGCAGCACGGAGCACTGGCTTACCCACTAAACCACTCAATACCACCTCGTACACCGTAGTTGGAAAAGAAAAATCCGCCTGCGAAATCCGCTGTGGCACATAACCGATTCGACCGCTTTTACAAGCCTGCCCAGGGGACATGCCAAGTACCTGCACCGTACCATTTTGATACGGTGTAAATCCCAATAACACACGGAGGAGAGTGGTTTTTCCACCACCATTAGGGCCAACAATGCCCGTATATGTTCCGCTGGGAATATGGAGCGACACATCTGAGATCACCTTCTCGGTACCCAAGGTGACCGAGAGATGTTCAACGGAGATGGCTGGCGAAGTACTTACTGGCACTGAAGGCTCTGGCGAAGAGCAGAGAGATTCTGCCTCATAAGGGTAAGGTACGTCACGTTTTGAGCAGCCTCCTCAGGCAGTAAACCTTCAATAGGATTAAGTACATCTGTACGAATACCCGCTTCCTGAGCCAAAGTTTCGGCAATCTTAGGGTTGGCAAGCGTCTCAAAAAACACCGTTGTCAGACCTTTGGATTCCACTAATTGCTGCAATTCCTGCACACGTGCCAGCGAAGGATCGTCTTCTGGAGAAAACCCCGCAATAGGATACATGGTTAACTGGTAACGATGTGCCAGGTAAGCAAAGGCATTATGCGCAGTGACAACTTCGCGATGCGTGCACTGAGCCAGTCCGCTGGAAAACTCCTGATCAAGAATTTTCAACTCGGCCACCAATGCTGCACTGCGCTCACGGATCGCAGACTCCTGATCTGGCAATAATTGAATGAGCTCTTTTTCAATAGCTTGAGCCAAGAGCACCATGCGTTCGGGATCATGCCAAAAATGCGGATCTAGGCCACTTTCCTCGTGTCCATGCTCATCTCCTTCCCCTTCTTTTGTCACCTCCTCAGCGGTAGATAGTGGATTCACTATTTCTACAGCCTCAATAGTTTTGACGTTTTTACTCTCTAGTTCACCACGAACTCGCTCTGCCCAGGGATCTACCCCTGCTCCATTCATCAGAAATAACCGGCTACCATACACAAGCTGCAATTCCTGTGCGGTTGGCTCATATTCGTGTGGCTCAACTCCTGCAGGTGTAATCATCTGCACTTCTACGCCATCGCCACCAATGCTCTGGAGCAAGTACGCCAGCGGATAGAACGAGGCCGTCACAGGCAATTTTTGAGTAGCTTCTGGCAGCTGTGAACCACAGGCAGATAAGCACAAACAAAGTCCTAGTAAAGAAAAGGAGAGACGACGCATACTCGCATCGTATCTGCGAATATTTATAATTGCAAATATTTTGCAAATACAAACTAGTTGAATTTTCAAAAAAGCGTATAATTGATTCATGAATCGTGCCGAATCAATTTTACAAGAATTACGCCAGCGTGGTTTTCGCATGACTGCCGGGCGCCAGGCCATTGTACGAATTTTAGCCGATGCCAAGCAGCCACAATCTATTCAAGAAATCCACGAAGCCATCATCCGCCAAAAACAAACCATCAATTTAACCACGGTCTATCGCGAATTAGACAACCTTGTTCAACAGGGCATCTGTCGATCGATGCAATTTGGCGATCGCCATGCGCGTTTTGAGGTTTCGCCTAGTGACCATCGCCATCATTTGGTGTGCACCGAGTGTCGCACCATCGAAGACGTTGTGATGGATCATGATCTAGACCATGTGGAAAAGACCCTAAAGAAGCGAACGAAGTTTAAGGTCTTAAACCACAATTTGGAGTTTTACGGGCTGTGTGAAAAGTGTCAGTAAAAACTAGTTGCCTTTAAAAGGTCGATTTGGGCGCTCTTCACGAGGGCGTGCCTCATTAATGAAGAGCTTACGACCCTGAAAATCTTTTTCGTTAAAAGCGGTTATAACGTTTTGCATGGCCGTTTCATCGGGCACTGTGGCAAAGGCAAAACCACGAGCACGACCAGTGACGCGGTCGGTCATAATTAACACTGAATCCACCGTATCGCCATTGGCGCGCAGATGGGCCAACAATTCATCGTTGGTGCAGCGCCAGGGAAGGTTGCCGATATACAAAGACTTGGACATAAAAAAAATAAGGAAGAAATTTCGTGAAGTACACGAATAAGTATGCCGAATATAAATGATGAATTTTGTTATTGCAAATTATTTGCATTTGCAATACACTGTACTCATCGGACGGGGGCTTCATTCATATGCCATATATGGAGAAGGGGGCCCGTCCGTATTTCGCATACCCTTTATCCCTTCTTAATCCCCGTAGGATATACTGTGGACATGAACGATTTTCCCATCCAAAAAACTGACGAACAGTGGCGCCAGGAATTAACCACCGAGGAGTATGAAGTAACACGCTTACATGGCACCGAGCGGGCTTTTACAGGTAAGTACTACGATCTTAAGGACGATGGTATGTACCACTGCGTTGGCTGTGGCGAAACCCTCTTTAGCTCCGAGGCCAAGTTCGATTCTGGCACCGGCTGGCCAAGTTTTACCGCTCCTGTGAACCAAGTAGGTACCGATACCGATGTCCGTTTTGGCATGCAGCGAACGGAGGTACATTGCCCCAAGTGCGGTGCACATTTAGGCCACGTTTTCCCCGATGGCCCCGGCCCAACCGGGCAGCGTTTTTGTATCAATTCGTGTGCCCTAAAGTTTGATGGGAAGAAGTAATACACTACGAACCAAAAACCAACCCGAGCCCGCGTAGTACTGCCTCCATCAAAAAACCAATCCAGC
>CAZLUF010000084.1:0-5876 GCA_964562645.1 uncultured Candidatus Peribacteria bacterium | reverse complement strand
CTTTGGCAATGGCATAGGCGGCTTCGCCACGTGTTACTTTTTGCGAAGGATTAAAAAGGATCTGGCGATCATCGGCCATGAGTTCGTAAGTTTCGGCTACCGAAGCAAATGGGGCGTACCATGTGCCATCGGGAACATCGGGGTAGGACGAGCGACGATTCACTTGGAGCGAAAACGCAATGGACAGCATCTTAAAAAATTCACTGCGGATGATAGTGCCACCCGGCCGGAATTCGCCATTTCCGTATCCTTGCATAATGCCTAAGTTATTCGCGATGGCTATGTAATCGGTGTACCAAGCACCTTCCTGTAGATCGGTGGCAAAGATGGTAATGTGATCGGTAGTAGCGTTTTTTTCCGATCCAAGTAGGAGCATTTTAGCCGCCTGAGCGCGGTTAATTGTTTGGTTGGGTTTAAAGGTGCCATCGGGGAAACCTTCGATCACGCCGCGATCGCGCAGTAAGGCCGCCGCATCTTCAATACGACTGCCGGCTTCTAGATCTGGAAACACTTGGCCGCGGACTTCGTATGATTGATTGAGCGCGAGTACGCCGCATACACCGATCACGAGAACCGAAAACCAGACTGGGGCGTAAGTGCGAAAGCGATCCATCTCCATGTTAGACATGGCTCTTAGTGTAGCGCGCCAGTGTAAAAACAAAAACTCCCCTCAGTGGAGGGGAGTGTAAGAACTGTATGATGAGTTAATCTATCAATGTAGGGCCCTGGATAACTGGCTCTGACCAATCCATCCAGTAATAGGTAGCAGTGGTGTCGGTGCCGTTATCCAGATCTGTCCACTGCATATGGCTCTGGTTTACGCCAAGTTGAGTCTTGGTGGCATCGGCAAATTGATCGAGCGATACGCGCAGGCGCGATGTGCTCGTGGAATTAATTTTAGGATTGGTAATAGTGCCACGTACAGCGATGTCGACGGTGGCATTGGCATCTATAGTGATAGTATCTTGTAGTTCGCAGCGGACGTAAAACGTACCAGTGGGGATAGTGGCGAGCGTCTGGCCGTTGCTATCGAGCGCCGTGCAATTTTGAGCAGCGGTGTTAGTGGTGGCGTTATAGACCTGGAGCGGGCCTTGAATAGCTACGTTCTCATTGAGCACGGTAAAGATAACGGTATCGAGGCGCATCTTGTTCAATCCATTTTTAGTATTGGTATGGATGCGGGCACCCAAGCGGAAGCGGCCTATGGTTCGGTCGGCGCCCACAGGGATACTAGAATTGGTGACGGCAGTTGGGTCGCCGACAATTGAGCCAATGTGACTGAGGGTGACAGTGTGTGACTCTAAGAGAATATCCTGGTTGGCTTGGGTGGCATTGTTTTGGCCAATGAAGATTTCGCCCTCGCTAGTGCCGCTGCCATTATTCTGGGCTAGGGGAATGCCCGAAGTGACGCCCTGAGCGGTTACCACCGGGTTGGTACTCGTGCCGCGGAGTGTTACCTGTACAGCGTCACCTGGTCGGCCGCCATTTTCATCGCTTTTGATTCTGGCTTTAATGAGGAGGGTAGTATCTCCATTCTGCCACGATACGGTTAGTGGGTTTTCGGCGGTAAAGGTGGCACAGTAGGAGGTGGTTGGCACGGGGTTATTTAAGCAGCCAGCGACTCTAGCAACCGCTATAGGAGTAGTGCTACCAATGGTGTAGAGCTCCAAACTTTCTACGCTACGGGCACCAGCACCTAGTGTAAGAACAAGAGAGTTGATGCTGATATTTTCTCGCTCAGCTTTTAGTCGTAACCGGCCAACAGTTTCCACATTGCCTGCCAAGAGTTGCTGAGAGCGCACGGGGACGGTGTCTTTGGTAACAGTGAGTGTGCCCACTCCTATAGCTGCAGGGCAGCGAATAATAGTACTAAGGGCGCCAGAAGTATTGTTGGTGAGTTCGGGATCTGTGACGCCTGTCACAGTAATCTGAGCTTGGGTACTGATGGTGCTGTTGGCACATGTTGCCGTAGCTGCGGGCGTAGCAAAGCGTAGAGTAATCGATTTGCTCTCATTTACGGCCAAGGCGATGTTTGTACACTCTACGCTTGTGCCATTCATGGCGCAGCCACTGGTACTACCATTGGCAACAAAGGTGAGTGCCGAACCAACGTTCATGCGCACGCTTGCCTGAGAGACTGCTGCTGGGCCAGCGTTTTGAATAGTGAGGATGTAGCTGGCCTGATTCCCGTACGTGACATCGGGAGTGGCAATGCCAGAGATGCTCACGTTAGCAGTGGTGGGAGCGGGGCAGTTTACGGCTACAGTGGTTGAGGGGGCGGTATTATTGGTCTGATTGGTATCGGTAATTGGGCTACTGATTACGGCGGTAGCATTGACCACTGTGGCACAGTCTAAATTCGCAGCAGCATCAAAGGAAATTTGTAATGTTCGAGAAACGTTCACCGTCATATTCTGTAGATCGCACGTGACGGTCGTAGCGTTTGTCAGGCGGCACTCAGATGAACTACGTCCCACGTTAAATTGCAGACCGGGCACGTTGGTGAGCGTGAGTGTCGTGTTTGGTACTTGAGCGGTGGTATCGGTCACCCGGCTGGTGACTGCATAGTTTACAGATCCACCGCGGTTAATGGCTGTTGTGGGTCCAGTAATGGCAATTGAGTAATCTGCGGTTGCAGCTGAGGGGCAGGTGAGTGTTGTGCTCACACTAATGCGGTTGCCATCGCTTTGGGGATCGGCCTGTTGACCAAAAGTTTGCAGCGCAAAAGTAGTACCTTGGGGTGAGCATGCGGCAATGGCTGGGGCCGTTACTGGCACGCTAACCGTGCGTGTTTGGCCAATACTAATGCTCCCTAGAGCACACATAATATGAGCGGCATCGGCAGAACAACCAGATGGCATACCTGTTGTGGGCGCTGAGACACCACTAGGTAATGTGACAATGGCGTACGTGCCGTTAGAGGTTTGCGGACCATTGTTGCGAACAACGATAGAAATTTGACCAGTTGTACCACGCACAATGGCGCTTGGTGGGGTGGCGGTAATCGAAAGATCTGCACCGTAGGCAGAAGAGCTACTGGAACTAGTAAATCCACCTTCGATCGTAATGGTTTTTTGGCATACGTTTCCAAAGCCGGATCCTTGGTAGGCCATAAGTGTTACTAGTGTGTAGGTGCCCGAGGTGGCTGGGGCAATACCGCTCAGCGAAAAATTGGCTATCGCACTTGGGGCAATGCTCCTTTTGCCGATCGATTCGGACATAATATTCCAACGAGGGTGATCGGCGGTCATTTTGAACATGCGCTTACCGCTCCACTTGGTACTACCAGTGTTACGAACCGAAACTTCGGCCGTAAACGCCTGGCCCACCCGCAAGCGGTCTGGGGCCGTAATACTCAAACAGGTCGCATTGTAGTTGCCACTAGTAACACTGCTTACACTATTAGTATTGGAACTGGAGGTTAGAGGAATAATTGCAGGCAGTTGCTGTGCATGCACAGTGGTACCGAGCAGCGTTCCGATCATAAAGACAGGTAAGCCAAGTACGCGTAGAGCAATGCGCATAGCTGTTTTTGGAGAAAAAGGATTGTTATATTAATACTTATTTAATATTTGTCAAGTATATCAAAAACATCAAAAAAGCCACTTCTGTCTTCAAAAGTGGCTTTAGTTAGCTTTTAGATTGTATCCTTCACCCGGCTAGCGGTATCGGCAGCGATCATGGCTTGTTTACCCACCTTAATGACATAACGGAAGTACCCAATCTGTTCGTAGCCTTCGGCCTTATGGCTAGCTGCAGCAGCATCGTACTCGGCTCGTTCAATATCTGTAGTGCCCTTAATATTCATGTTTTCCACTGGCATGGGGTTGGGTTGCTCCTTTTTGCCATTTGGGCCGCGCCAGAGGGTGGTATCGGGCACGAGTTCAATGGTAAATGTACCGCGGTCGCCCACAATGGCCCGGAGTTCATTCTCTAGTTCGATACCAGGCTTGGTACCTAGGCGAGAGTACGCCACGCCAATGATCAGATCACCAGGCTTACTGCTTTCGAGTACATTGGCAGTAAAAGCTTTGGCTAAGCTTTGTTCGATGTAGGCACGAGTGAGGGCCAAACCATCGTGGCCACCGGCACGCATCATATTTTGGTCGATGGGGTTACCAGGCACGCCATCTACGGCCCAGTGGCCTTTAACTGTGAGTGCGAAGGGGGGATTGGCGATAAATAGCGTGGGCTTGTCACTATCGACAATGACGTTACCCACATTCTCAACGCGGTCGTGGATGAATGTAGCTCGATCACCTAGTTGGTTTAATTTGGCGTTATCTTCGGCCAATTTTACGGCACGTGGGTTCAAGTCGATACCAATACCGCGCTTGGCAATACCCGCTTTGATCATTGGTAGGAGCGAGTTACCACCACCAGCAAAACAGTCGACCACTCGCTCAAAGGTCATGCCAGTTTCCGCTTGGACTTTACGGATCAAATTGAGCAGGTCGCGGGCTTCGTCGGTAAACGGATACACGCGCTGTTCACCTGGGGCCAGCTTTGCTTCTTTATTGCTATCAATAAATAGGCGTACGCCAGTGGCTTCGGCTGGAGACAATTCAACAAAAGATTGTTGTAATGCCTCAAGATCAGCAGGGGTGAGGGTAGACGTCTCTGCTTGAGGTTCGATTTCAATAGGAGTATTCATACTTATCAAGTATACCATAAAATATATAAAAAAAAGAGCAAGAATGGTTCTTGCTCTTTTTTAAGTGCGATTTGAGCTTACTTAGCTAGTTCCTCAAAGCGGCGCTCGCGGATCACATTGACCTTAATAACACCAGGGTAGGTGAGTTCGGCTTCGATCTTGATGGCAATATCTTTAGCGAGTTTCTCCTGAGCCAAATCATCGATCTTCTTCGTATCCACGAACACGCGGACCTCGCGACCAGCGGAGATGGCAAAGGCGCGGGAAACTCCCTCAAAGCCCTTGGCTACATCTTCCAAAGCCTTTAAGCGCTTAAAGTATTCTTCGATCGATTCGCGGCGAGCACCTGGGCGAGCACCAGAGATGGCATCGGCAGCGGCGACCACAAAGGCCTCAGGTGTTTCCATGGGGATATCTTCGTGGTGGGCGGCAATACAGTGGATCACCTCGGGGCGAACCTTAAAGCGCTTGGCGATCTCTACGCCAATCTCTACGTGGGTACCGGTGACTTCGTGGTCCAAAGCCTTACCAATGTCGTGGAGCAAACAACCTTCGGTTACTACCGAAACGTCGGCGCCGATTTCTTCGGCCATCATCTTACCTAAGTGAGCCATTTCGACCGAGTGCTTGAGCACGTTCTGGCCGTAACTGGTACGGAAGCGTAGGCGACCGATAATTTTGAGTAGATCTGGTGGGTAGCCAGAAATACCCAAGTCATCGCAGGCGCGCTTACCGAAGTCGAGCATCATTTTGCCGACCTGTTCTTTCATCTTCGCTACGATTTCTTCAATACGAGCAGGTTGAATGCGGCCATCTTGGATTAATTTTTCCATGGCGAGCTTCGCGACGTAGCGGCGAGCTAAATCGAAGCCGGAGAGGATAATGGCACCGGGTGTATCGTCAATAATCACATCGACACCAGTAGCCTGTTCAAAGGCGATGATGTTGCGACCTTCCTTACCGATAATCTTCCCCTTTACGTCGTCGCTGGGGAGCTGCACCACGGTGGCGGTAGACTCGCTAGCCACCTCGGAAGCGTACCGTTGCATAGCCTCAGACATGAGGTTTTTGGCCTTTTCTTCGTACTCCTGCTCCATGTTCTCGCGGAGGAGTTTGATCTGCCCAGCAAAGTAGCTGCTGTACTCCCTTTGTACTTCCTCTGGGAGTTGCTGCTTGCCCACTGCTTGGCTCATTCGAGCTCGTTGTTCCGATGCCGCGCGCG
>CAZLUF010000083.1:0-5899 GCA_964562645.1 uncultured Candidatus Peribacteria bacterium | reverse complement strand
GCCAGGAAGTAGCTATCGCCATGCAACAGATCTTAGTGTTCTTGGGGAGGTAAGAGAGACTACCCCTTCAATGGATACTGATAACACCCCCTCCATATGGAGGGGGTTTTGAATTGTAAAGCCGCTTATACCCAGCGTATGATGCCACCCATGACTCCACACATGAGTGAACTCCGCCGCAGTAAAAAAATGCGCCTTGGCGCCATTGTCATACTTATTCTTATTGCCGCTGCCCTGGCTTTTTTCTTTAAACAGGTACGCCTCCTCATGATCGGTGTAATTGTCATGCTACTGGTAGCCTTTGGTTTCGAGGCCAACAATACGGACTTTGATCTTGGTAAAATGATCAAAACCGGATCTGTAGCCGCCTCCCGCGTGCTTCGTGACGATAACGGCAACATCAAACTCGATGCCATGTGCGACCAGCCCGAGTACAACTGCGATGATTTCAATACCCAGCCAGAAGCCCAGGAAGTATTCGACCACTGTAAGTACAACGCCAACCGCGATCCGCATAAGCTCGATGGCGATAAAGACGGAGAAGCCTGCGAAAGCCTGCCTCAGTCAAAAAAATAGGCACCGCTAGTGCTTGGCTATTTTCTGTCGAGTGGCTTTTTTAGTCACTAGTACATCCAAGGTATCTTCGTAGTGCAACAGGACCCCAATCGCTAACACACCGATAATTACGCCCATGTAATTATCGTGGAAAAAGCGCGAAAAGAACAAAAACGGCCACAGGAAAAAGGCATAGCTAAGTAACACATTGGCTACAGTTGGACTACGGCGAATCTGCATTAACAGCAACAGTAGCCAAGGCAGCAACATGAGCTGCAGTATCCACGAGGGGAAATACACGCCCACGTGCTGCAGTAATTTCATATCGACAAACACTTTCTGCAACGAAAAACCAGCAATAGGGAAAGACGAGGCAGATCCCCCCGCTGGAAACACCCAGATATCATCAAAAAACGCTGCTGGATTCCAGAGCAAAAACGGCAGTATCAGCCCACCTATAATGAGCGCTGGCCATACTAAGCGCTGCCAAAAACGTTTAGGCAAATGAGGCAAGGATGCCAGATACATTGCAAAAAACGGCACAAAAAACCAAGCCGTGTGTTTACTACATGCGGCTAGTGCCACACAGCAAAGGCTAAGAGTCCAATACGCATGGCGCGCTGCAACCAACGAAGCAAAGAGTAAACTCACAAAAATAATATCGCTGCGGCCATCAATAAAAAACGGAAAGAAGAGTGGATTAAACACAAAGACTAGCAAGGCCGTAATTCGCAGCTCAGGACGCTTGGGTAAGAAGTAGAGAGAAACCAGTAGCAACACAAAAAACGGCAAGTGCGATAAACGATCGTCGTACCAGCCAAACAGCCCTTGCCAAGCCATGTAGATCGGCACGGATTTTAGGAACGTAAATGGTAGAGCAATCACATGATTCAGTGCAGGGTTCCCACTCCACCACTCCTCCATAGGGGTACCTCGATACGAAATATCGTAGGGGTTCTGACCGCGCACAAGCGCCTGCACAGCTCCCTCCATCTGCAACGTATGATCATGTACATAGCTCGCAGGTGAAGTACTCAAGCGCTGCCGTATCTGCCAATCGAGTCCATGGAGCACGGTCAGGGCAATAACCAAAAAACATACACTCAATTGAATGACGTGATACGAACGTTGGCGCCCAGGCAACAAACTCACAAAGACAAAGAGCCATGTACACAGAAAAGCCAAAATCGAAAAGAGATCGAGTGGCACTCGGCTAGACACCTGCAAATAAAACGGGCCGGCAATGAGTAATGCACTATTGAGTATGGACCACACTATACACTACCAAGGCCACAAGGTACCGAGGGTTCCAAGCCCATACCGCACACTACGTCGGAAAGAAATGGATGAGGAATCCTGATCGTACCGAACTGGAATTGGCACTTCGCCAATGCGCAAATTGTGGCGAGCCACCGCCGCAATCATTTGTGCATCGAACACAAAATCGTTAGAAAAAGATGCAAAGGGAATGGCCGAAAGTAACGTACGACTGTATGCACGGTAGCCAGAGTGTGCCTCGGACATGTGTGTACCTAGTACTAAGTTTTGTAAGCTGGTTAGAAATCGATTCCCCCAGTACCGCCAAGACGGCATGCCAGATAGGCGTGGATCTACCCCAATAAAGCGCGACCCCATCACCATGTCATAACGGTTCTGCAAAATAGGCTCGATCAACGTATAGGCTAGCGTGGGATCGTACTGCAGGTCGGGGTGAATCATTACGACCGCATCGGCACCGCGTTCCAAGGCTGTGCGATAACACGTTTTTTGATTACCACCGTAACCAAGGTTTTGCGGGTGTACAACAACTATTAAGTTGGGAATAGAACGTGCCTCTTCCACAGTCCGATCTGGGCTTGCGTCGTCCACCAAAATAACTTCGTGGATACGGTCTTTTGGAATGGCATCGAAAGTTCGGCGTACAGTCTTAGCTGCCTTGTATGCCGGTAGAACTGCCACTACTTTCATCTGCAAGTACCATAACTGATATACTTCTTGAGTGCCACTGCTCTGCCCCCTTTGCTCCCGCCCAGGCGCGCTCCGTTATCCAGGATATCAACCACAAGCGGCCCAAAGCGCAGCGTATACCATTGCCGACGGAAGCCAGAGCCGCCCAACCGTATGGTTTTGCAGTGCGTGCCAGCACGGCTGGAGTACACCTACCGAAACCGATGTCATTGATTGGTACACGCATGCCCCACGTGACGAAGTTTACCTTGCCGAAGCCCTTGGCCGCCGCCGCACTGCCCGGCAACTCGTTCGGCGCCTCAGGCACTGTCATCCCACGGCTACCTCTTTACTGGATATTGGTTCGGGCCCAGGCTTCTTAGTGAGCGAAGCCCTGCAAGAAAGCCTAGATGCCTCTGGTCTCGAAGTTGCACAATGGGCCATTACCGAAGCTCGTACCATCTGCGGAGAGGGACGAGTGAAAGCCGGAACACTCGATTCCTGTACGCCTGCCAGTACCGATAGCATCACTGCTATCGATGTACTGGAGCATGTCACCGATCCACTCGCCTTTCTACGGCTATGCCACCAAGCCCTACGTCCAAACGGTGTACTGACCATTGTTACTCCGCGTTTCGACAGCCTGCTCGCTACACTCCTGCGCCAGCGTTGGTACTGCATCATCCCCGCTCATCTGCAGTATTTTACGCGCCATTCTCTCGAAAAGACCCTACAACAAGCGGGTTTTGAAACCATCCGTGGTCACTGGCATGTGCGGCACTTTAGCTTGCAGTATCTGCTGCACCGCTTGGGATTTAGGCATGTACCCTGGAAAACCTGCATTCCCGTCTGCCTCTTCGACACTTTCGAAATCTACGCCCGCCGTATTGATCCTAAGGTGTAGACTGTATACATGCCACGCTACACACACCTCCTCTTTGCTCTCGTCATTCTGTGCCTCCAGTTACCACAAGCACACGCAGCCGATAAGGCGCCTGTCCTCAAGATTCCCGTACTGGTGTACCACCACATTCGCGCCACGAGTCCGTATCCTAAATCTACCTGGAGCTACAAAATGTCTGTGAGTCCGCAGGTGTTCGACGCTCACATGCAATGGCTGCACGACCACCAGTACACCAGTATCACGCTCGATACACTCGTCGATCGTCTACAAAACAAAGTAGCCCTGCCCGAAAAACCGGTAGTGATTACTTTTGATGATAACAATCTCGCTCAGTACGAACTGGCCGTACCCGTGCTCGAAAAACACCAGCTGATTGGCACCTTTTATATTGTCAGCAATCGTCTGGATCACAAAACTTTCTTGAGCCGAGATCAAATACGCGACATGGTAGTTCGTGGTATGGATATTCAGTCGCACTCGGTTACCCACAGCACACTTTCTAATTTGCCACTCAAAAAACTGCAGTGGGAGCTTGCCGAAAGTAAGCGTGTACTAGAGGAACTGACCGGCAAACCTGTACGCCACATTGCGTACCCTTCGGTAGGCCACCATGCCCAAGTGCGAGCGCAGGCTAAACTAGCCGGGTACGTCACCGGTGCCATTATGGATCCTCGGGCAGCTACACCTGCGAGCGATCTCTTTAAATTACCTCGCATCATGATGACCGATGATACCAAGCTTGCGAGTGTATTACCGTAGGCGCACAGAGGCGATCATACGTTCTAGTATGCGCACATCTGCTTTAGTGGCAGCTAAAGCGTGCATGCGTACATAACCCGGCTGAGCGGGCACAAACACATACCATTCCTGGATAGAGCCGGTGCTTGCCGACACTGTCACAACAGTTGCAACTACTCCGCCAAGAGATTCTTGGCGCGAGGAGGTAATCGCTGCTCCAAACGAATCAATTGCCGCAGTCATGCTATAGACAACCCCCGGCCCTGCCTTGCTCCCGGGCGTGAGCTGAAAAAACGTTTCGGTAGCACCCTTGGCATTTCGCTCTACCAGTTGTGCCGTAGCGGGATACACCAAGCTGCAGTGACAATCGGCCGAAGAAAACACGGGCCAGGCCACAGAGCTTGCAGCCGAAGATGCAGGCTGAGCAGTTGGTGCCATCATGGCCATAGTCCCCAGGTTTTCTGGCGACTCATTCGCATACCCCATAGCCATCTGTGGACTGGCTTTCGTACGGCCCTGGTCATCGACACTCCGCTGCTCAACCGACGGCACTTCGCTTGCCACACCGGGCGCTGGTACCGACGATCTGGTAAGCGCGGGTGCCAATGATGTCGTAAGCTCTCGCTCGGGTTTTTGCACCACAGTAGGCACAAGCGCATCATCTGCTAATTGTGGTTGTTCGGAATCCGTGGCTACAAGCTCAGTTGCCTGCTCCAGTGGTGTCACAGGAGCAAATGGACTCAATGGTCGAACGTAGAGCACCAGTGCCAACGCCCCGGCACACACGCCTGTCAGCGCCCAAAGCGCCTGCCGTAGCCACTGTGCTGCAGGAGCGGGGGTGTGCTGTATCGCCTGCTCCCCCTTGAGTTGGGCTAGTAATTTACTATAAAACTCTGGGGTCATGCCCTCGGTACTCCGCTGAGCCTGCAAAACCGTTACGGCAGCCTCTAGCTCGGCACGGTGCGGCTCTAGGCTGGGATCCAGCTCTAGGAGTTCGGCGATAATGGAGGGGGCGGTAGACATTTAGTACGTAATGCGTGCAAGCAGAAGGAGAAGGAGAATTTCCGATGTTTTCAATTTTTTGAGAGCGCGGCAGAAGGCCACTTTGGCAGCATTTTCTTTCATACCCGTTACGTCGGCGATCTCTTGGTACGAAAGTCCATCCCACAGACGCAGGAGCACAATTTCGCGCTGATCTGACGATAACTGTTGCAAGAGCTGACGAGCGCGCTTGAGATCAATGGCCTGCGCGGCAACCACGGTTGAATCGTCATCGCCCTGTAACTCCAGTACTGCCTCTAGGTCTACCTCCGGATGCAACTTACGCCAGTGATCAGTTAGCAAATTCCGCGCAATACTGAAGATCCAAGCCGCAAAACACCCCTTATCGGCCCGGAATTGCCGTGCCTTTTCCAGTAGCCGCATAAACACATCGCTCGTAAGATCTTCGGCCGTTTCGCGGTGCCGCAAGCGCGACTGAAAGTACGCAAAGATACGTTCGGCATACCGCTCGTATAACTGAGTGAGGGCATCGCTATCACCAGCTTGCAGCCGTTTGGCGAGATCTTCGTCGGTCACAGACGCCGCTACTGTATGGCAAGGAGCAAATTCAGTAAATGTACATAAGCAAATACGGCGCCGAGGTAAAAAGGTTACAATTAATCTTTGCCATTTCTTTTGATCGACTAAAAATCTTGGCCGCTTGTCACTTTCTTGTCTACCAGACAAGAAAGTAACCAAAGAAACTCACCAAAA
>CAZLUF010000082.1:5585-5942 GCA_964562645.1 uncultured Candidatus Peribacteria bacterium | reverse complement strand
TAATTCCGTTAGCCGGGTCGATGTAGATCCATGCTTTTTTTCTCGTTCCTAAACTATCAGTTCCAACGTAGTCGTATAGCACCTTTTTCCACGTCTCTGGCTTAGTTGCATCAAAGTTAGCTGTTTTGGCTACCCAGCTTTGTGGTTGTAATACATCATCATCTGCAACTTGAGCTCTTCTGTCTAATACTAGTCCTTCGGTTACATTTATCCACAAACGGGTGTTTGGATCGAATGTAACTGTGCGCTGTGTGTCATCAGTCGTACCCCAAATACCATCTGCACCACCATCGCTTGCCCTGACTTCAGCAATACCCGCCCCAAGCATAGCAGCAGTTAGATCAATTCCCACAGTAC
>CAZLUF010000082.1:0-5575 GCA_964562645.1 uncultured Candidatus Peribacteria bacterium | reverse complement strand
GCCTGGAAGTGCACATGAGCATTGCTTAGTCCTTCATCAAAACTGCCATCTGGTTTCTTTTCTTGTCTTCCGCCAGTGAATCCAATTCGATCATGTGCATTCACTGGCTTGCCATCCCAGACTTCTATAAAAACAGATGAATTTGTTGCATCTGTGTTTTGTTTTACAATCCGGTAAATTTTACGATCTTGTTCAACTAAATTTCCGTTTACCTTAACTGTAACTCGTCGCACTTCGTCAGTGGCAAAAATTGGCATGTGGAGATAGGCACTTGTCCAGGCAACTGTTGTGCCTGCGGCTTCTGTGTGATCAATAGTAATTGCGCCTGTATTCAAATCCGATTCAGAATTCCCGGTATATTGCCCAATACGCAATACTCCGCTGCCTACGGCTAATACAGGATCCCCGCGATCACTATCTCCACCTCTGGTACTGTTGATGTCCAATGAATGATAACCTCGTGGTCCATCGTGATACCCAGAGGAAAGTAGCCAATAGTTTTTAGTAGCGTCTTCTTTAAAAAATGCGGAGCCAACTTGTAACACAATGGCCTTAACATTTGCTGGCCTAGTATCATTCGTATCATTTTGCAATAGAGCCTGAACACTCTGATTAATTGCAATGTTATTTGGTGTTTTAATATGTATCGGATCCAAATTAATCTGTGCAAAACTTCCAGTGTCCATTGTAGCTAGTAAGCTAATTTTGTAGACCTGATCTACTGGCCCAGTACCACCAGGTGGCGGTACTAAAATTGGCTTAATTTTAGCGAGTGTTTGTACTGGAATATCTACAAAAGTTGTATAATTAGTAATATCGATTGGCTCTCCATTAACATGTACTGTTAATCGACGGATTTTTTGGACCTGATGAATATCAAATCGAATACGCACATTATTGTCGTACACACCGCCATTTTGTAGTTCCTGTGGAGCAGCACTAGCAAAGCCTGTATTCGTATTAGTGTGAGTGGAATAGTAATCGAAGTGACCATATTGCGCATCTTTACATAATTGCTGAATGCGCAGAGCGAAATCTCCAATACTTGTTGCCAGGTTGCGTGCTTTAACAAATTTATCCGCAGGAATATCTGTAATCATCTGCAACATGAACGATGTAAACCAACGGCTGTAATCACTAGTCCCTGTGTTCTTCCAAAGCAGATTTACGCCCTTGCCGATAATATTTCCAGCTAACGTTGTGTCTGGAATTTTTCCTTTGATTGCCGCATCTGTCAGTTCCGTTTGAAAAGCTTGCCATGCGGATTTGACTGTATGCATATTTGCTACGGCTTCAGCTGCCGCTTGTGTATCGGCGGTTTTGCTATCTATATCTGACAGCTTATTCAGTAAGATAGATGCCGTTGTGCCAGGTGTGTTTAATTCGGCACCGCCACCCATATCGTACTGAAGTGCTTGTCGATATGTTATTGGATCACTGATAATAAGATCGCCGTACCACGTACCTCGACTCCTCAAGACAGCTTTTGCTGCTTGCTCAGGGGTTTTGATACCAGTCATTTCTCGGTAGCGAACCATTTGAGGTGAAGGAGAGGCAAAAAGAGCAGTTGCCTCTTTTTTCTCGTTTGTTGTCAGTAGTCCAAAAGTAGCCTGTGCTTCTATCAGTTTTGTTGCCGCAATATAGTCCTCTGTCTCCGTTGGTTGTACAAAAGTCGATACTGGCGTTGGTGGTACTGCTACTCCAATATTTTGTAAGCCTGCGACTATGTCGGGAGCGAGAGTATTTGTCGGAGCACCCTGCGTTAAAATCCCTACTAGGTTACTCTTAATCGATGCTGCCTTGGCCAAACTGGCAGGCGTACCTTGAGCTGTATAAGCCGTGATGGCTTTATTCATGGCAGTGAAAATTCGTCTCTGATCATTGGCCGAATATGGATTAATGGCCCTCTGTTCACCTGCTGGTAGCAAGTTACCACTTGCATCGAATCGTGAACTAAACGCCATCTGCTTATACATCATATTCCCCGCAATCGCCTGCACACTCACTCGTCCATCGGGATAAGTAATACGAGCGACTACGTTACCAGTTTCGGTAGCAACTCCGTTAAATGTGACCGACGACTGCAGTAGAATTTTTCCACCCGGCGTCATTTGGAATGTATCGCTGTGCTGCGGGGCACCCAGGGTATCGGCCGTAAAATTATTTCCCAGCCCAAACAGTTCTACTTTTACCGAGCCACCCACACTGCCGGTGTTACGGATTTCGGCCACAAAACCCATGGGCGTGGTGCCCACCGGGAACTGAGCCTGATCTACCTGCGAGGGCAGGGAACTGAGGGTGGTATGCGTTTCGTCGCGTTTGTTGTATTTCTGGGTCACCGCCACTTCCACATTGAGTGGGCCGGTACTCACGAGTTCTTGGGCGGAGTTGGCTACTACGGTGCTCTGGGCATACTCCCACTGGAACCCGGCCGTAGAACCTAAGTAATACACTTGGCCGTTACTCACCTGCACAATCACGCTGGCTGGAGCACCGGGGTGCACGATCCAGTTGTAGTCATCGATCTTGGTAAAGAACTGGCTCGGCAGAATGCCGGTGGTATTGCCGTACTGATCGGCAAAGTACCTAAGTTCGGTGATCTTGGTATCGCGCCCGTACCCGGCCACGGTAATACGGGTGTAGCGCGTAGGGTCTAGGCTCACCTGGCGGGGCTGCTCACTGAATGGCCGCATGTAAGTCGTTACGGCTGGCAGAGTGACTGCCTGTGCTACAGCCCGGTTAGTCTGCGGCGAAAGTGGGTTGCGCCCACCGGGCATGTGCACGGTATCGGCAACCAACGAAGCGCTGAGGAGTTGCACGGGGTTCGCATTGGTGCGCTTGATGATCAGATCACTGAGTACCTCTGGACGTTGGATGGTCACAAGACCAGCGGCATCGGGCACGACAGTAGCAACCAGCTTGCCGTTACTGTAAGCCTCTACAGTGATGTTATTGGTCCCCGGCGCAAACTGCAGGCTGCCGCCATACACGGAGCCGTGGTACTGCGAGAGATCAAGGCCGGTAGTGGTTCCGAGTGTGATGCCGCCGGAGTTGATGGTAGGCAGGCCTTTGGCATGCACGTGCAAGATGCTCACAGGGCCGTTTTCTTCGCTACTCGTTTGCTTGCGTCCGTACCAGAGCTGCTCGGTGGTTCCAGCCTCTAAGTGGATACCGCTGGCATGCAGCCGCATTTGGGCGGAGAGCTCGGCGCTCGGTGTACTGGCATTATTGATGGCAGTGGTGAGGGCAGCGAGCAGTTGCTTTTCACTGGTGTTTTGCAATGTGAGGCGCTCTGTTTCGAGCCGAGTCGAAATATACAGAGGATTGGTGGCGAACTCCGGGTGGTGGCCAGCCAGGAGTTCAAGCCCCTGCTTGAGGACTGGCAACGCCATATCGAACCAGAGGGTTTTGGCATACCTCTCCTCGGCCGTGGCATCGGGGGTAGCTATATCGAGCGACTGGAGTTCGGTTTTGATCCAGTTGATGAACCGTTCACCGGCCTCGCGCACGTGGAGAGTATCGGCTGCTGCCTCGCGCTCAAAGGCGGCGAGCCGGAGAGTGAGCCGAGTGCCAATGTCATCTCCCAGAGCCGTTTGGGCGGTAAAGCCACTGGCGGCCTCGTACTGCAATACGTTCTGGCTCAGCTGCACACCGGCGAGCTTCCAGCTGTTATTGGCATCATTCAATTGGTTCGTACGCGTGGCAATGTTGCCTCGCAGCTGTATTACGGTGGCATCGGCATTCTGAGCTGTTGTGATCTGGGCCTCGGTAGGGGCAGGGGCAGTACGCTGATCAATCGATCGTAAACCAATGGTGCCAGTGCCCAAATTGGTGACAGTGATTTCCTGGAGGGTCTCATCGGTTAAACGTACTCGGTCTCCGCCTTTGGCTTCGATGATATCGGTACGGTTTGCATAGACGACCTTTACTTGCACGCGTTCGGAAGTACCAGTGAGCTGCACAGCTGCCGCTTTGGTGACGTATGGATACTCGAACACCAAGCGGAAGCCATCGGTACCAATTGCCGGCTGGTTCCAGTTGGGGGCTTCGCCGTTCTTACCGCCAATGGATCGTAAATTGCCGCCACTACTGGTAAACCCCGATTGGCTCACGGCTGCAATAGTTTGGCCTCGGATCCACTGCCCAAAGTACATGGTGCCGTAATTGGCGATAGTGGCACCACCCACTACGTTTTGATTGACCGTACTCATCTCGGTTTGGCTACGAACGGCCTCTAAGCGAGCGGTGAGATCACGATTGAGTGCTTGAAGGGTGTTTACCAAGTTCTGCCACTCAGTATGCCGATCCTGCCAGGCCGTATTTTGCCCGGGGTAGGTGCTTTGGAGATCGGGGTAGGGGGTAGAAGGAAGAGGTTCACTAAAGAGACCATTAGTATCGCGGAAGACTACGCCGTATTCATCCAATTGATCAGCTACGCCAAACAGGTGATCGGAAATGCGGTACAGATCGGCCCGAATGGAGAGCAAGTTACCTTCGATCCCTACCCGAGCCGGATCGGTGGGGGAGAGAGTGGCTAGAGCCGCCATTTCGTTACGTTCGGCACCCTTAAGGGCATTGATGGCAATGAAGTCAACAGGTGTTTGCCCTACCAGATTGTTAACTGGAGCCACTTCGGCAGCTGTGAGCGCCCTGGTGTCGTACCGGGCAGCCGAGGCGTAGTCGAACGCAACGGGGAAGAGTGGGGTGGCGCTCAGGTAGTCGCGAGCCTCTAGGCTTTCTAGAGCTAGTACAGGGCTGTGGCTGGTTTGGCGCCGGGTAGATCGGCCGCCAAGGCTCCGGCGAACTCGGCCGATGAGGCCAGAGATCTGTTGGAGGGTGGTACGCGGGATAGGCGATGCCGATTCGGGAGTGGTCAGTGCATCTGAACCGCTAGGCTTAAGAGGAACCATGCGAAAGGAGAAAAGAATGATCGGTCTCAGATTGCCTGGTACGCCAAGGTCTCCCGAGTGGTCTTAGAACACCCAAAATTGCCCTATCTCAGTTTTGCTTATCTGTATGCGTAGAAATACGTTCTATGCAGGCGTGGAACGCCCTCAGCAATACTAATAAACCCCCCGCTTGCGCAGGGGGCCCATCTTCCATCTAGTCGCAATCAAAATTAGAGAAAGTATTTCCGTGCACCCTGCATAGCCAAGCCACCAAATGTTGCCAAGAAGGTAAAGAGTACCGCTGGCATAGCGCCGGATTTACGAGCGCTGACTGGGGAGAGGAAGCGCGAGTTATCAAGCGGGCGGAAGAAATCGCTCGGACCAGTTTGTGGCAAACGAGTCATTACCGAGACCACCACCGAGGCGTTAGGTGTGAATGGCAAGGTGGGGCTAGAGACACGAGCTGTGTTGGTAAGCTGCATGTTCGCCGCAGGCTGCAAGACATGAGCCGTGTAGGTAAACGTGCGTGCCTCGCCTGGAGCCAAACTTGGAATAGTCCACATGAGTGTGTTGCCGTTCACAATGGCATTACCAGGGTTGGAGATGCTGAGCTTGTCCGATGGGTACATGGATTCCACGTTGAGGTTCTGGAGTGTGATTCCATCGGTGTTGGTGACGATCACCGA
>CAZLUF010000081.1:0-5961 GCA_964562645.1 uncultured Candidatus Peribacteria bacterium | reverse complement strand
CGGTTTCGAAAAAGTGAAAGCGGGTATGACCACTGTAGAAGAACTCATGCGTGTAGCCGCTCCTCCTGAACTCCTCTTTGCTCGTTAATGAAAACCCCTGCCTTTCTGTCGGCAGCTAAAGCGAGGTTAAACACCTTGCAGCAGCAAGCTCGGGTCCTTCCGGGGCAGGTACTTTCGCGCGTTAAAACACTTACAAAACGATCCGCTACAGTGGCGAAAGTTGTGGCTCCAGGCACTACTAAAACACCAGTGCAGCCACCAATACTACAAACACCACGTGCGCCTGGTACACATGGTATTTGGGGTGGAAACTCTCGGGCTGCTAAGGCAGCTCAGGCGCTTTCGGCTGCCTATGCCGAGGCTCATCCGGTAGCTACAGCTACAGCGGTGGCCGATCCGAGTGTGACGTTACCAGCTCCGATGGCTGTGCCCACTAGTTCAGTACAAGTGTCTCCTGCCGAAGTCGGTGGGGCTCGCAATGCGGCCGAGGCTCTCAGTGCCAATTCATCCGATTTGGTCGAAGCATTAAAAGCGATGGGTATTGCCGCTCAGCCAGCTATGCCGGGCGCTCAAGGTGCGGGTCACGGTGTGTGGGATGGTAAACATGGAGTGCCACTATTTTTGGTGGTTCCAGAGGATTTCATTGCGGCTTCTCGGCAGGCCACTGAGCAGCGTCGTGCCCGTCCGTTTGTGCCACGCCGCCGCCGTACCAAAACTGCTCAAGAGCGTTTGGATCAAGAGGCAGCCGTGCCCGAAATCGCTCACGATATCTCCACTGAGCCAACCGTCGAAATTGCGCCAGAAGATGTCGCTACGGTCGATGATGTCGCCGAAGTCCACGAGAAAGTCTCCGATATCAGCGAACGTCTCGAAGATCTAGAACAACTCCTGGCTTCGCACCCACTGCCTCCAGCCGTGGAGCCAGTTACGGCTGCACCTGCCCCACTAGTGGCAGAAGCCCCAGCTGCCACTACGCTCACGCCGCAGGCTGTAGTGGAGCCACTAGCAGAAAGCTCAAAACCAGTAGTGGAACAGTCCACTGAGCCAGTGACTCCCGAAGAGGAGCTCAAGGTTGAGGCAGCACCTAAGGTCGAAGAACCAGTAGCCGAGTTACCTGAGCCCGAGGTGGCCGCTGAACCCGAGCCTGAACCTGAGCCAGAGCCAGAAATGGTTAAGCGCTATCGCGCCCCACAAGCCGAACCCAAACACGTACTGAAGGCCGCTCCCGAACCACTGGCTGAGCCAGAAGTGGCAGACGAAGATGAGGACGATGGCTTGGCTGTTGAGGCTGTGCCTTCGGCCAAGACTAAGGAGCCAACGGCACTACGTACCAAAATTGTGCTGGTAGATACCCCGGTGGTTGAGCGCAAAAAGCCCGAGAAATCCAAAGAAGCCAAAAAGCCCGAAGCGAAAAAAGAAACCAAGCCGGAGCCCGAGGCTCCGCCCATGGATATTATTTATAAGCCACGTCCTACCCGGAAGGTTTCGGCCTTTCAGGAGTTTATGGCGAGCTTAAAGTACTTCGGCTTGGGCGGTGCTCGTTCTTCATTTGTGGTCAACCTGGCAACCATGTTAGATGCCGGCTTGCCCTTGGTAGATGCATTGCGTACGCAGCTCACCGAAACCAAGAACAAGGCCATGAAGTCGATTATCCAAGAAATTACCGATAGCGTGGAAGCGGGTAGCCCACTCTGGCGCGCCATGGACGATCTGCACTTCTTTAGTCCACACGCCATCGCTCTCGTCCGCATTGGTGAAGAAGCCGGTAACATGGCCGAAAACATGGGTTACCTAGCCGCACAGCAGGAAAAAGATGCCAACCTCAAAGGTAAAATCCAAATGGCCATGATGTATCCGAGTATCGTGCTCACACTGATGTTCTTCATTGTGGTGGGTTTGGGTATGTTCGTGCTGCCGCAGCTGATCTCGGTGCTGTTTTCGCTCAACGCCAAGCTGCCCATGGTTACGCTGTGGGTCATTGCATTTACCAACTTCTTTACGCAGTACGGCGCCATCGCGGTACCTGGCTTTTTGTTTGGCGTATTCGTGTACGCCACGCTCTCTAAATTCACTAAGCTCAAAATCGTTACCCAGTGGATTATCTTCCACTCGCCGGGTGTTGGTAAACTCATGCGTCAAGCCACCATTGCCCGTTTTGGTGTGATTGTCGGTGGTCTTATGCAAGCTGGTGTGCCATTGGTCGATGCGCTCATTTCACTCGTAGAAGTGACACCCATTGTGTCCTACAAAAACTTCTACCAGCGCCTGCTCGATCACATCTGTAATGGTGATACTTTCAGTAAGAGCTTTACGGCCATTAAGGGGAGTGAAAAATTCATTCCAACCTCTATGCAGCAGCTGATCGTTACAGGCGAGCGCTCCGGAGCATTGGCCAAGATTATGATGAAAGTCTCGGAGATTTACGAAAAAGAAGCGAACAACACTGCCGAAAAATTGCCGGTTATTTTGGAACCAGTGATTCTGCTGGTCATTGGTGGCTTGGTGGGAACCATTGCGTTTGCCATTATCATTCCAATCTACTCAGTGGTGGGTAACATTGGTCACTAATAGAGCTTCGCCGAAATACATCTTAGATATGTACCTAGCACACGTGTTGTGCGAAGCCGTATCTATTTCAGTGAGCGAAGAGGGGAATGTGAGAAAAACTTCACACTACACCACCAGATCACGAACATCTTTTTTGATCAACATCATTCTGATCCCCGACCTGTTTTTTAGGGGTTAAAGGAGTTTATGATATGGGCTGCTTCTCCAATTCTTTTTTATGCGCCGCTCCGGTTTTACGTTTATAGAGGCTATCACTATTGTCGCCATTTTGGGCGTAGTGTCGTACCTCTCGGTTCCTATGTATAACTCCTTCCGTATCCGTAGCGACCACCGTTTGGCCGCTTCGCACACGCAGCAAGGTATTAACCGTGCTCGTTTGCTCGCTCAAAACCGCGAGCGCAACTCCGAGTGGGGGTTCTATATTCCTGCCGGTATTCTCTATAAGGGGTCGAGCTACCCAGCTCGCGATACGGCTTTTGATGAAACCTACTCCATGCCTAGTTCCATTGCCGTCTCTGGTATTATGGACGTTTCCTTTAACGATCAGGGTGTGCCAAATCAGGTAGGTGATGTCGTTCTTACGGCTCTTACCGATGATCAACTTGTCATTCCTATTCGCTTTAGTGTTGCCGTAAACACATTGGTTACCGAGGCTACCGAGTCTCTGGTGATCTGTGATCATGGAGTAACATTGACCATTGTGGAGGCTGCTTGGCCAGATTACCAAGCCGGTGGTGCCACGCTCAATGCTTGTAGTGGTGGTGGCTCATCCGGAGCTTCCTCCGCAGGTACTTCGTCATCTGGTGCCTCCTCTGCTGGCACCTCATCCTCCGCAGCTTCTTCTACTAGCTCTTCCTCAGTAGCCACCTCTTCCTCAGCTCCTGCTTCTTCTGCTAGCTCTTCCAGCTCATCGTCTTCGGCTCCTGCTTCTTCTAGCTCTTCCTCAGTAGCCACCTCTTCCTCAGCCCCAGCTTCTTCTAGTAGCTCTTCTTCGGTTGCTACTTCCTCCTCAGTGGCTTCTTCTAGTAGCTCTTCGTCGGCTGGTACCTCATCCTCGGCCGCTTCATCTGCAGGTACTTCGTCCTCGGGTGGTAGCAGCTCTTCTTCGAGCATGATCGCACTTGGTTCCTGTGGCATGAACTACTATCCAAGCACGCAGGTGATTGATCCAACTGGAACAATGGAAGTAGATATTACTAGCTATATTGCTCGTGTGAACTTTGGTACGCAGAGTAACCCACCACTCACATCGGGCAATGGCCCAGTAGTGGGTGTGCACTTGTGTTATGGAGAATCTCCAACTCAAGTTCCAGTAGGCACAAGTTTCTGGGATGCAGTCATCGGCGGAAACGGTATTTGTAAGAATACTAGTAACGGTAACTCAAACGGTACCGCCATGCCATATAGCAGTTCCAGCTCGGCTAATGCCATCGAGATTGATGCCGATAAGTACTTTACCTTTAAGGTGGCCGGTCGTTACAAGAGCGCTGGTTACTTGGCATTTAACCAGTATCCCGATAGTACTGGTGCCAACAGTTCGGCTACTGGTCGCGTAAAGTATCTGCGCGATGGTGATAGCTTGCCTAGCTCTCAGTGTTACAGTGGTTCCTGCTCTATGTTAGCTCGCTACCTCAGCCAAATTGGTTATTGGAACGGTGCTAGCAAGACGGTTACCGGCTTGGGTACATGTGATATGTTTGCGGTGACCGAGTTTGAGTCGCTCAATACAACTTCGAACTTGGCCGACTTTGATGACAACGTATCGCGCTTGCACTTCTACCCTGCGAACTAGTCGAACTACATTTGTCGTTCAAACACCCGCTTCGGCGGGTGTTTTTTTTGTGTACATCGCATCACGCTTGCGCATCTAGGCAAGAGTAAAAAAACTAACGTAAGAGAAATAGCGTAAGATAGGGCTGCTATGCGTCGTTCTGCCTTTACGCTGTTTGAAGTCCTGCTGATTATTGCCATTTTAAGTATTAGCGCGGCGTTTTCGCTCCCCATGTACAACAGTTTTCGGATCCGTAGCGATTTGCGTTTAGCGGCCTCGCAAACACAACAGGGGATCAACCGGGCACGGTTACTTTCGCAGAACCGGGCGCAAAACAGCCGCTGGGGTTTTTATGTGCCAAGCGGCATGCTCTATAAAGGGAGCGATTGGCCCAGCCGCGATCCCGATTACGACGAGGTGTACAGCATGCCAAGCTCCATTGCACTCTCGGGCATTACCGATGTGTCTTTTACCGAGTTAGGCGCGCCGAATGTTTCGGGCGATATTGTTCTTACGGCACTAACAAACGACCAGGAGGTCATTCCTATTCGTTTCGTAGTCAATTCTACACAACTTGTTTCGCAATCAGCTGATACTCTCCTTATTTGCGATCATGGACATCAGCTTACAGTGGTAGAGGCAGCTTGGCCTGAGTACCAAAGCGGCGGCGCCACCTTGGGGGTATGTGGAACAGTCACATCCTCAGCGGCCTCCTCTGTTAGCACCTCGCTCGCTTCGTCTTCGGCAATCAGTTCGGTATCATCTTCGGTTTCTTCGTCGGTCAGCTCTAGTTCCAGTAGCCTCGTTTCGCTCCCGAGCTGCGGTATAACGTATAATGCAACGACTCAGGTAGTAGATCCTACAGTAACCATGAACGCGGCCATAACCAGTTACGTAGCACGCGCAAACTATGGAACGCAGAGTAACCCGCCGCTGGCATCTGGCAATGGGCCGCAAATTTCGGTGTTCTACTGTTATGGTGAGTATCCTGCTAACAGTAGTCCTACAAACTTTTGGAGCGCTATCTGGGGGAATAATGGCATTTGTACCAATACCAGTAACGGTAATGCCGCTGGTACGGCCGTGGCGTACAGCAGTGCGAGTTCGGCAACTATCTATGAAATTGATAACGATAAGCTCTTTGCTCTAAAAATAGTTGGTCGGTATCGATCGGGTGGGTATTTAACATTCAACCAGTACCCCGATTCGGTAGGTGCCAATAGTTCGGCTACAGGTCGTATACAGCTGCTTCGCCAGGGCGATAGCTTGCCGGGCACACAATGTTACAACGGATCTTGTGCGGTGTTGGCGAGTTATTTAGATGGCCTGGGTAAATGGGATAGTGCTACCAAAACCGTGAGTGGTTTGGGCACATGCGATATGTTGGCTGTGACAGAACTAGAAACGCTCAGTACGCTCTCTAATCAGGCCGACTTCGATGATGGCATAGCACTCCTGTCGTTCAGCCCGGCAAACTAGGGCGGCAGAAAATTGTGAAGAAGCGAGGTGAGATAGCCATATTTCTGTAGCGCTCTTAGCCGTTCGTGGTGTGGTGTTTATTAGTTACGGTATGCTACCACGAGGTATGCGTCTGTTCGTACGGTCACGTTGGCATCATCAAA
>CAZLUF010000080.1:0-6010 GCA_964562645.1 uncultured Candidatus Peribacteria bacterium | reverse complement strand
CCCCAGTGAGAGAAGAACCCCAATGTATGCATGCCAAGAAAGTGCGAAAAGCCCATGGCAATTATGGCAAAAGCCAGAGTCATATTGATATCGGCATTCATGGAGCGCAGCAGCGGCATAGCCATTTCTCGCCCCTCGTGCATGCCCAGGATAGTAATGCTACCAACTCCGGGGAAAATGCCCATCCAGTTAGCCGTAATAATAAAGAGGAAAATCGTTGTTATGAGACCAAAAACACGCCGGGTGAGCTTAGGGTTATGGAGTATTGAGTCGAAGAAATCAAACAGGCCACCAATGAGGAGCTCAACGAGCATTTGGAACCGACCCGGTACCACCTTGTAACCCGTGGCGCGTACCGAGGTAGCAAACATCACTAGTACCAACATCGCCAACCAGGCCATGAGCATGGTGTTACGCACCTCAAATGATCCAATATACGCAATGGTTTCCGAAGCCAATGTTGGAGCGTGAATGGCAACTGCCATATTCTGAGGGTGAGGAAGGAAAGTCTGGATGTCAAGGGGTTAAGCGCTTAATCATTCTATAAACTCCAAAACAAGAAACAGAGAATGAAACGGTAAAACCTAAGAGAATAAACAATGGTGATGTATCGAGTTCGCGATCGGCAATGGCTCCACCGAATCCTAAAATAAGAGCCGGAATGGCAATGATAAATCCAAGCTCCATCACTAAGCCAGCTCCGTACCACACACTTGGAGAATCATCATGATTCCCTGAACCAACTTCGACTGCCTTGGCATCCTCAGCTAATTGCTCAGGAAGGTGATCCGGCAGCTGAGTAGGATCAAAAGTCATGGTGAATTAAGCACTGGGTAATGTGCGGCGGCCGGTGCGGCGGCGGCGAACCGTCTTTAGGCGAGCCAATTCGCGCTCCAGTTGGCCAACTGCCTCAGCAAAGCCTTCTGCATCGTCGCGGCGCTCCGAAGTGAGCTTTTCGGCAGCTGCCTTAGCGCGTTCGATTACCTCTTCCTGCAAGCCCTCTGCCCGATCTGCCGACTGAGCCAACACCCGAATTGTTTTACCATCGGTCTCCACCACTCCGCGGGTCATGGCCAGTACCATTTCGCCCTGCTCGGTCTGGATGATAGCCGTACCTGGCGCAAGGGTTGTAATGAGTGGAATATGCCCGGGTAGAATGGTGATCTCTCCATCGGTTGCTGGCAGCGTGACCGACCGAGCCTCGCCGGTATAGACGAGTTCATCGGGCGTGATGATTTCAATCTGCAGCATCGACATGGGTAAATGGAGGAGAAAAACTACGCCTTAAGTTCATCGATACCACCCTTCATATAGAAGGCCTGCTCTGGGAGATGGTCGAACTGACCCTCTAAGATAGCTTTAAATGACTTAACGGTATCCTCGCGTTTGACGAAACGACCTGGAGCACCAGTGAACATTTCGGCCACGAAGAAGGGCTGACTTAAGAACTTTTGGATACGGCGAGCGCGCTGCACGGAACGCTTGTCATCTTCGGAGAGTTCTTCCATACCCAAGATGGCAATGATGTCTTGGAGTTCTTTGTAACGCTGCAACACCTTTTGTACACCACGAGCCACGTCGTAGTGTTCTTGACCAACAACCGAAGGCGTTAAGATGGTCGAAGAAGATTCGAGCGGATCTACAGCAGGGTAAATACCAAGCTCAGCAATTTGGCGACTGAGCACAATGAGTGAGTCTAGGTGACCGAAGGTGGTGGCTGGCGCTGGGTCGGTCATATCGTCGGCGGGCACGTACACGGCCTGCACCGAAGTGATGGAACCCTTGTTTGTAGAAGTAATGCGCTCTTGAACCTGACCCATTTCGTTAGCCAAGGTTGGCTGGTAACCCACGGCCGAAGGAATACGGCCAAGGAGAGCCGATACCTCGGCACCAGCTTGAGTGAAGCGGAAGATGTTATCGATAAAGAGGAGCACATCGCGCTGTTCTTCGTCGCGGAAGTACTCGGCCATAGAAAGGCCTGTGAGAGCCACGCGCATACGTGGTCCTGGTGGCTCGTTCATTTGACCGAACACGAGCGCGGTCTTTTCGAGCACGCCCGAATCTTTCATTTCGTAGTAGAGGTCGTTTCCCTCGCGGCTGCGCTCGCCTACTCCAGCGAATACCGAATACCCACCGTGCTCAGCAGCAACGGAGCGGATGAGTTCTTTTACAATCACCGTTTTTCCTACACCTGCACCACCGAAGAGACCAACTTTACCACCCTTAAGGATAGGACAGATGAGGTCGATAACCTTAATACCCGTTTCCAACAACTCAGTACTGGTCGACTGATCTTTAAAGTCTGGAGCTGGGCGGTGAATGGAGTACTTCTGCTTTGTTTTAACCTGTGGCATGCCATCGATAGGATTACCAAGCACATTGAACATTCGACCCAGAGTCTCGGGGCCAACTGGCACCGAAATAGGTGCACCGGTGTTCGTTACTGCCATTCCACGGCGGATACCATCGGTAGAACCCATGGCGATGGCTCGAACAGAAGCACCATCTAAGTGCTGCTGCACTTCGAGCGTGAGTTCCGATCCTTCCATTTTAACCTTTAGAGCGGCAAATAGCGGTGGCAATTGCTCAACAGTAGCAAAATCGCAGTCGACGACTGCGCCCACAACTTGCGATACTACACCAGTGACTTCGGCCATAAAAAAGGTCGGAAGGGAAGAAAGAAGCCGGGACATCCTACGGAAGGAGCCCGGGACAGACAAGGGTCTAAGAGACAACTTTGTCCGAAAGGAGATTTTGCGACGAAAAAAAGAGCAATAGATACACTATTTACGGCTCTATCTAGCCAATTCTATGGCTTTATCGAGCTGTTCATCGTGCTCGGGAGTGTTTTTAATGACCACATCGGGCACCAAACCCACCTTGTTGAGCGGACGGTTGTTCGGAGTAAACCATTCTTGGAACGTAAATTTGAGCTCACCACCGTTACTGAGCGAGACCGTGCGCTGGGCACTCCCCTTACCAAACGTTTTTTCTCCCACAATCGTAGAGCGCTTCAGATCCTGGAGCGTTCCAGCCATAACCTCAGCGGCACTAGCAGAACCACTGTTTACCAGCACAATGATCTTCGTACTCTCTGGAATAATGGGATCGCGCGTGGTGCGTAAAACGAAGTTTTCGTTACGAGCCTGACCACGGAAGTACACTGTATTTCTCGGAATCATAGTACCCAGTGAATCTTCGGCGGCACTCAAGAGACCACCGGGATTATTACGGAGATCTAAGACAATTCCCCGCGTAGAATTGGTAACATTAGCCTTAATCGCTTTTTCAAGAGCTGGCGCTGTGGTCTCTAAAAACTGCGAGAGTTTAATGACTGGCACACCACTCTTGAGATCCGTTTCGATCACCGGAATTTCGATACGATCACGAATCACTTTGGTTTCAAACGTTTGGCCATCGCGGAGGATTGTGAGTACAACTGTCGTGCCATGCGGACCGCGAATGAGCGCCACTGATTCGGCACTGGTCATTCCGCCAATGTCTTTACCATCTACCTTAATAATGGCATCTTTGGGCTTAATGCCAGCTTTTTCGGCTGGTGAGTTTTTAAAAGGTGTAACCACGTAGAGCACGCTGCCAGTATTTTCGACCACTGCACCAATACCCTCAAAAGAACCCTGTAACTGCTCGTGGAATTGGCGGCTTTCCACCGGTGCCAAGTACTCGGTGTAGGGGTCGCCAGCCGCTTCCACCAAAGCGCGAATAGCTTTATGGGTATCGTACTTGTCGCCGTAGTAATACTCGGTGTGCATAGTGTCCCACACTTCGTTTAACACATCTTTATCTGGCACTACTGGTCGACTGCCTGGACGCACAATGTTCACAGCACTAGTATCGATTGTCACTTTACCGTTGGATATCGCCGATGGTCGTGTCAAACGAGCGGCAATAAGGCGTGCCTCGCGTGAGGTCATGGCCCGGCCAACACCGAACATACTTTTTGAAACCGGTGTCATCCACTGCTGATCGACTACATACTTAGTAGCTCGGCTGAGGGCTGGGCTTTTAGCATCGGCATACTGGCTTTTTGGCGTTTGCTCCACGGCCGGGCGCTCAAGAATAAAGAGCACTTGAGCTGCCTCGCCACGCGTAATAACCGCCGAGAGATCTGGGTTCTTACCAAAAATGTCCATGATTCCAAGTGATGTCGCAGCCTGAACGTAGGGCTGCATGGCCGTAGAAACCGACGAAGCGGCGCTGCTGCGAGTCTTTGAGAGAGGAGTATCCAGAGAAGTCATAGCCACCTGCAAAAACACACCCCTGCTGACTGTTGCCGAAGGAGAAACTGGTAGTAGCTCGGTAACCGATGCGGCCACAGCCAAACTCGTGAGCGTACTAATAAATAGAGTGCCGATGCGAACCGAAGTGCGCACAGCTGAAAAACGAGGTGTGATGTTGAGCATGGCAGACACTGTAGGGAATGCCGCTCGTAAGAACAATAGCGCGAATCGTTGTTCGTTACGCGTAGTTAACTTTCCTTAGTTACATACGTATCTACTTCTACTAATCGACCATGGACCTTCATGGCCTGCTGACGACGCAGCAGCGTGGTAATGAGCCAAAAACCGCCCACCACATAAAAGAGTGTTGGTGGGAGCAAGAGTGCAATTCCATTAAGGAATGAGTCTGGCGGCGCACCTAGTAATGCTCCGAGCGAACGTGGCTGACCTGGTAGCAGATCTGGTAGCGTGACGATAAAGTTACTGAATGTGTGGAGGAGCACGGCACAGATAAAGCCAATAGCCATCAGTTCGCGACGAAACACAGCAGCCTCAGGCAAACCCAGTAAGCGGTGCAAATACTGGAGCAAAATGTATTTGTGCCCGCGCGAACGCTCTTCGCGGAGAATCGGCGAAGCAAAGATGGAAATTCCCAGGAAATACCCAAACACGCCCGTGGCCGAAATGTGCACCATGGTAGTCAGAATTGAGCGCCCAATGACGTTACCGAGGAAACTTGGGAAATCGGGATTTGGTGTCAGTAAATACTGATTTACGAAACCCACAAAGTAACCAGTGGGAGTGATGTTTTCGGCAAAGGCAAAGCCAATGGCTACCAAAATACCTAGCTCCATGACTTCGTTTACACTCGTACTGAGAGAACCACCCACGCGTCGAAGCAACCAGCCCTTACTCCCCTCTTCTAGAATCGAAACCACCAAATACGAGACAAAGCTGGCAAAAATAGTTGTTCTGAGTGTATCGAAGGACGTGTACTGCAGCGCAAACGAACGCGAACTATCGGAAAAGCCAATAGGGGTAATGTTCACGATAAAGAAGTTCAGTGATAAATGCGACCGTGCCAAGGCATCGTAAAACAAAATCGGAACAGTCGAGAGCATGCCGGCAAACAGCATGGCCAGTACGACAGAAATTCGTTCGCGATGGTAAGGCAAAAACATGGCACACCACACCAGCACCGGCAGTATGGCCACGCCAATGGCAATAAGGTGAGCCAAGCGCTGCTCGGGTGTTTCGCCCGAGAGAATGAGTATCACTAACCAAAAAACGAATGTGCCAAGGACAGTAGCCTTGGTGGTAGCACCCCACGTTCCAAAGAGCATGCGCCACAGCACCACTAGAATGAGAACACCAAAAGTTACCGTAAAGCTGTTACCTGCTCCGGTATATAAAATCGATTGTGCTACCCGAATGAGCGAAACCGCAAGCGCAGTACCCAGTACCGCCCCAAATAGCACATGGCTGCGTTTATGAGACGAACGAGCTGTTAAATCTAGGCATGCCAACACCGCCACCGCCGTGAGAACGGCAATCGTACGAGAAATTGTGAAGTCGGGTGGCTGGAGCATTCTCACTAGTATAGCAGTTTTGGCTTGCGGAAGCTATGCATTTATCAGTCTTAGTGCATGTGTTCTATCCTGCAAAGTTCACTAATCGCTCTGAGTGGTATTTCTTTATAAGTAATTCAAAATGATTGGCTGTTTGTCACTTTCTTGTCTACCAGACAAGAAAGTAACCAAAGAAGCTCA
>CAZLUF010000079.1:0-6157 GCA_964562645.1 uncultured Candidatus Peribacteria bacterium | reverse complement strand
AAGCCCGGCCGCCAATGCCAAAAGCCAGCAAATACCACCAACCATGCGTGCGGAAGTGCTGCAGACTAAGGTTGGCACTCTCGGCTAAACGCAAAAACAATTCGCCAGCCAACCACAAACCTACCAAGGTAAATACTAAGCTCGTCCAGACGAGGAGGGGCCCGAATTGAAAGGCTTGAAACACGTGCCCGAGAATAGCAGAAAACTCTCGAAAGTAGAACGCGAATAGATGGCAGAGAGCAGACAATAGTATGAGACCTTCACTGGCCTCTATCGCCCACTCTCTGACCGAATCATCAGGCACCAATACTCAATTCCAAACGGCGCGACTGCACATCGCCTACTACAGTCTCTACAAACTCCGTCAACGGTACTGGCACCTGTGCTTTTGTCTTCACATTACGCACGGTGACAGTTTTTGCCTCGAGTTCTTTATCGCCCAAGACCAGTAGATACGGAATTTTCTGCTGCTCTCCTCCGCGAATGCGTTTACCAAGGCTCTCCGATGGATCGAGTAGTTCGGTACGAATACCCTTGGCTTGCAGTTGCGAGAGAATATCGTGTGCATAAGTCATGTGACCTTCGGCAACAGGAATGACTGCCACTTGCGTAGGTGCCACCCAGAGTGGGAACAGGCCCGCGTGGTGTTCGATGAAGATCGAAAGGAAGCGCTCCAGTGAACCCATAATCGCAGCGTGGATCATGACAATGCGCTCTTTTTCGCCTTGTTCATTTGTGCAGTACAAATCAAAGCGCTCGGGCATGTTGATATCCAACTGGATAGTCGCCACCTGCCAATCGCGACCGATGGAGTCCTTGGCAATAAAATCAACTTTGGGTCCATAGAAAGCCGCTTCACCTGGGGATTCAAAGAAATCTGCCTTTCGCTCTATAGCCAGCTGACGCAAATCTGCCTCGGCACTCTTCCACATGTCGGGCGTACCTAAGTAATTTTCGAACTTAGAAGGGTCGTGGAGCGACAAGCGCACCTTGAGTTTTCCAAACCCAACCGTGGGATAGAAAGTATCGACAATTTCCCAAATTTTGAGAATTTCGTCGCGAGCTTGGCTGCGGCGACAGAACACGTGCGCATCGTCTTGAGTAAAGGCGCGTACACGCGATAGGCCGTGCAACTCCCCTGTTTGCTCATCACGGTAACAGGTAGTGGTTTCGGCGTAGCGTTGTGGCAAATCGCGGTAGCTACGGGGCTGACAAGCAAAGATCTGCGTGTGGTGCGGGCAGTTCATGGGTTTCATGGCAAACTCGTGACCTTCGCGCGTGGTAATACGGAAGAGTTCAGTCGAAAACTTTTGCCAGTGACCACTGGTTTCGTAGAGTTCTTTTTTAGTGATGTGTGGAATCGTCACACGTTGGTACCCACGGGCACTACGGAGCTCCCATACATATTGATCGAGCAAGTTGCGGAGCAACGTGCCACGCGGTGTCCAGAGCGGCAAGCCAGGTCCAACGAGCTCACTGAAGGTAAAGAGATCGAGTTCTTTACCGAGCTTACGGTGATCGCGACGCTTGGCTTCTTCTAACATCTTTAGGTACGCATCTAAATCGGCACCCGTCGCAAAAGCCGCCACGTAAATACGTGTGAGCTGCTCGCGCTTTTCGTCACCACGCCAGTAGGCGCCTGCTAAGGTCATCAATTTAAAACAATCGGTGGGAATCTGCCTAAGGTTCTCCACGTGGCCACCACGACACAGGTCACAGAAGACATCGTCGCCTTTTGGTCCCACATTCACGTAGTGAGTGACACTCTCCACCTGCTCGTTTTTTACCAGATCTTCGATTAATTCCACTTTAAAGGGCTGATTCTTGGCCTGCCAGTACTTCTTGGCCTCTTCTGGCTTGAGAGTATCGCAACGGAAGGTCTGGCCTTGATTGATAATGGCCCGCATTTCTTTTTCGATCGCCTTAAAGTCCGTATCGCTGATTGGCGTTTTAAAACGAAAATCGTAGTAACAGCCGGTTTCAATAGGCGGACCGATGGTAATTTGGGTCTCTGGCCAAAGCTTGAGTACCGCCTGAGCCAACACGTGGGCTAAGGAGTGGCGCAAGTTCGAAAGTTCTTCGGCGGAGAGTGTGGCAGACATACGAATGAGAGGAAGATGAACGAAAAACCACCTCGGACGAATGAGGCGGCGGGTTTAGATACACCAACGCGCCACCTCAGAGAGAGGTTGTAGTGGTGGCTGTAGTGGTGGACATCTTGTTCACGGCTACTATTGTACGGTGTTAGGTATCTAAATCAACTCTCGCACACCCAGAGCCGACATGCGTTGCTGATAGCGGGCTATGGCATCATCTAGGAACCGCTCGGCCAAGCGATGTAGTGGCGGTACAACACTACGCAGTGATACTGGCACCGAGGCCGCTGCCTGTGCATCTATAACATGGGTACGATTACGATCCAACGCACGCAGTAAATAGTGCGCCACAGGCTCGCCCACAAACCGTTCAGCAATGTCCCATGCAATACGTTCGGCATCGTCACCACCCATTAATTGCCCAAGGCGACCATTCAACTCTTGAACCATAAGTGCCAAGCCTGCGTACTCCACTCCATTCAAGGAATTCTGTAATGCCTCTACGCCTCCTGCGTCAACATCCTGGCAATAGAATGTGGCTCGATCTAACTCGCCGGCAACAGTGGTTTTCCTCACCATGAGTCGCCCACCTTACCAGCACAAAAGCCGAATGCAAATTTACACAGAAAAGTTATACTTTTTCCGCACTACGAAGCCAATTTTACCTCCTGCTCAATAGCACGAACTTCGCGCAGGAGTTGCGGATCGGATTGCATGGTGCGTTCGATTTTTTCTACCGCATTCATCACGGTAGTGTGATCTCGACCACTAAAAACCTCACCCAAGCGCACAAAGCTCATGCGGAGGTACTTTTTTCCTAAGTACATGGCAATTTGGCGGGGATACAGGATTTCGCGCACGCGTGAGCTCCCAATCATATCCTGCACCGAAACCGAATAATACCGGCTCACGCCCTCTAAAATATCTTGGAAGCTTGCCAGCCGCTGTGGTGGCAACTCAAACCCAACCGATTCCTCTGGCGCATGTGGATCGCGGTTCAGTTTACGCAGAATATCGGCAATACTCTTAATGGTTGGCATGCGCTGCTCTAGCTCGTAGAGCGCCACAGCCTGCATGAGGATACCCTCGAGCTCACGCACATTTTTAGTGACGTGCTCAGCGATGAACTGCAACACCGTCATATCGATAAATACGCCGTACTCGGCGGCCTTTTCAGCCAAAATAGCTAAACGTGTTTCGTAATCGGGGGCCGAGACATCGGCGATCATACCGCGGGCAAAGCGCGAAGTGAGACGATCTTCTAAGTGGAGTTCCTGCGGCGCGCGATCGGCCGAAATGATCACTTGTTTACCAGCTTCGTACAGGGCATTGAAGGTGTGAAAGAACACCTCCTGGGTACGATCTTTATTAGCCAAGAATTGAATATCATCGATAATGAGGGCATCGACGGTGCGGTAGCGACGGTTAAACTGCTCCATTTTTTGGTGTTGAATGGCCTCTACCACTTGGTTCGTAAAATCTTCGCTGGTGGTATACACCACTGCCGCCCGAGGCATTTGGCGCATGATGGCGTTACCGACTCCCTGGAGCAAGTGTGTTTTGCCAAGCCCCACACCACCGTACAAAAAGAGTGGGTTATATTTACCACCCGGCTGATTGGCAACCGCCAAGCACGCCGCATGAGCTAATCGGTTATTACTCCCCACAATGAAGTTCTCCAGGTTATACCTTGGATTTAAAATCTTACTCACAATCCCCTCAGCCAACTTAACCTCCTGACGACCTGCTAACTTGCGCTTTTTAAACTCCGGGAAGAGCTCCAAAATGTTTACTGCGCGTTGTGGATTATCTTTCAAGCCCACATCGACCTTATAGACAATTTGCGTAATAGAACGCTCCACCGAACGCACCGCTTCGAGCGTGAGCGAACGGTAATGTTCCATGTGCCAGTTAAGATAGGTAGGGAGCGGCAAACCAATCACACACGTCTCCTGGTCACAGGAGAGAATCATGGTGTCTTTAAACCACGTGATCAACTGCGTGCGCTGAAGCTGAGGTGCTAGCACTTGTAGTGCCTCTATCCAAAGGTTACGCAAGTGCGAAGCACTCACCGTACCATCTGCCGGCGCCAACAGGGTGGCACTAGAAGAATCGTGCAAGGTCATGGTAGGTAACAATGACAATGAGAGATAAGAGCATCACAAAGCCAATGGCATTAATAGTGAGCTCAAACTTGCGTGGAGCCGGTTTGCGAGCCACCCACTCGTAGAGTACGAACATCAAGCGCCCACCATCGAGCGCTGGGAAAGGCAAAATGTTCAAGGCTGCCAAGCTCAAGCTCAAAATGGCAACAAGTCTTAAGTAGTGCGACAATCCCTCTTTTACCGTTTCGTGTGTGAGTACGGCAATACCCACAATACCTGTCACTCCCTCGGGTACTTTGGCACGCATGAGCAGCGAGCTGGCTAGTGTACCCACACCCTGGATCGACTGGACTGTTACTACCCATGTTTCGCGCATGGCCAAATGCACACCGCGCCAGAGCGAACGGGATCCTGTACTAATTTGCGGCATAAATTCTAATTCCACACCTGTCTTGCCATCTTGCACGGGTACTGTAATAAGCTGACGCTCGCCGGTAGCCGAACGCAAATCGTACACCACCTGCTGTTTACCTTTCTGAATAGCCACAATATCACTTGGGGCATACACCGGCTTTTGATCGACTGCTAGCAAGAGAGACTTAGCTGGTACGCCAGCCACTTTGGCAGTACCAGTAGAGATCACACCATTAATGAGCACACCGGGTTGCAATACTATCTCTCCGCTCTGCGAAGCTGACCACAATTGATCAAAGGACAGATAAGTGGGCACCCAACCGAGCCACGTAAAGCCCACACAGAAGAGCGTAACAGCCACCATAATGTTCATGAACACGCCGGCAACCAAAATGAGGACTCGACCTAAAATGGAAGCCCGAGCAAAGCTGCCGATGGCCTTACGATCGCGCGGGTGAATGGCATTTTCGCCCTTAAGTCGAACAAAGCCGCCAAAAGGGATGGAATTGATGGTGAATTTTGTACCACCCTGTTCAAAGACAGTTTTAACACGAGGCGGTAAACCAAAACCGAATTCTTCCACAATGACCCCAAACCAGCGGGCCACGGAAAAATGTCCCAACTCATGAATCATCACGAGGAAACTGAGGAGTAAAAAGAAGGCGATGGCGGAGAGGATGACTGTCATGAGGAAGGGACTGTAGCAACCCTGTGGACAACAAAAAAGTTTTCCACACCCACTTGGCCTTGCCGATCTCATTCGATCATTCCGCAGCAGATGAACACTGCATGTACTCAACAAAAAAACGAAATTTGCCAAAAGTGCATAAATATCAGTCTCGTGCCAAAACTAATGCCCACACTTCGTGCACTCCGGCAGTTTTGAGTGCCTTGGCACAGGCATCAAGAGTGGCACCTGTGGTGCAAACATCATCGATCAAAAGGACACGCTCGGGCACCGGGTACAACGAATCAAATTCGAAGGCATTTTGGACGGCATTTTGGCGCTCTAATCGACTACGACCCACTTGATGCCCCGTAGCACGTGTACGGCGTAAGAGTGGTAGTTGCTGCAAATCGGTTCGCCAGACTAATTCCTGTGCCAGAAGTTGAGATTGATTAAAACCGCGGTGCCACTTGCGCCACCAAAACAGCGGCACCGGACACACAACTAGTCCATTTGAGAACTGACCACGTGCTTCCCAGGTGCAAAAGAGTAACTCACCTAGAAAACGTGCCATTTTTACATCTCCCACATACTTTAAGCGATGCAACAGTGCTGGTAAGTACTGATCCTGTTGATATACCACCGAAGCCAACAGGTAATCGATGTACTTAATCCCCTGCTGCCGCAATTCAACTGCTGTTTGAGCTACTGGTGTATGTCGTGCCGCTGATCGCAACACGTTCATTATCCACGGTTCAACAGTAAACGGTGGCATGAGCCAATCGAAAAACGGAGGCATGCTCGCAGCCTAGCGTTTGGAAACAGTTCACTTGAGGGGTAAGCGGGCAAAAAAATTTACACCACTGTCATTCCAT
>CAZLUF010000078.1:5888-6210 GCA_964562645.1 uncultured Candidatus Peribacteria bacterium | reverse complement strand
AAACAGCTAACTCTTTTGAGTCGTGAACAAGAAATGGAAGAGATGCCAATTTAAACATGAAAGCCTATCACTCCTTCAACTCTGTTTTATGCAACGCCTGATGCACCCGCGTACGCGTAGCATGGAACACATCCCAACTGGCGGTGAGTAGAATATTCCGCAAGTCTTCGTCTTCAATCACCGGAAACCGATACTCTAAATTACGCTTTTCAAACACCTGCTTACGCGCATCGCCCAGCGCATACTGCTGCGGTAAATCACGTAAAAACGCCGTGCCCACCTTAGGATCAATGGAACCAATGAGTACGGTTTGCCAGTGAGC
>CAZLUF010000078.1:3845-5878 GCA_964562645.1 uncultured Candidatus Peribacteria bacterium | reverse complement strand
GAAAAGTTGCTGGCATCGCCAAAACCTACCTCCTGTGCGATCTCGCTGACGCTGCATGTAGGACGTAGCCTTTTGCACCAATTGCGTTTCGGCATGACCCAAATATTCGTGTGGGCTATCTTTTACACGTTCGTTCATAGCCGATTCCACAATTTGCGAAACCTCGCCATGCACACGAGCCAAAATTGCACCTACGCCATATCTCCCCTTGTCAGCCGCATCGAGCGCCAACAATACTGCGCGCTGCATCAAAAATGCCTCACCATCTTGCGCACCTAACCCCAAATCACTCACCAGTGCACGCATGCGCGTGAGTGCCGGGCTTTGATGTGCAGGATTCACCCGGAACAAATGATCATCAGCACCCTCATACGTTACTAAATCGGCAGCCTCAGCAGCTGTGACGGCATAATCTCGCGGCTCGTAGATAAAGGGTTTACCAATGTGCATACAAAGGAAAGTAGTGTGAGAGTTTTTGGAATTCAGTGCAAGTACACAGTTACCCTCTGGCACTTCGCATGAGTATTTGAGACAATGCATACCTCTTAGAAATATGCCTCAAGAAAATATCCAAACTGCGGCCGAACGCATTCGCTCCGGCGAGCTTGTCGCCTTCCCTACCGAGACCGTCTATGGCCTAGGAGCCAATGCCTTAGATGAAAAAGCCGTACAAAAGATTTATACAGCTAAAGGCCGCCCAAGTACAAACCCCCTCATAGTCCATGTGCTTGGTGCCGCCGAAGCCAAGGAGCTTGTAAGCGAGTGGCCAGCCACCGCCGAAAAACTTGCCGCCCGTTTTTGGCCAGGCCCACTCACCATGATCCTCAAGAAAAAACCAATTGTCCCCAATGCCACCACCGCCGGTAGTGACACCGTTGCCATCCGTGCACCCGCTCACCCCGTCGCACGCGAACTCTTGGTCCAAAGTGGCGTACCCATTGCTGCGCCCAGTGCTAATAAATCGGGCGAAGTTTCGCCCGTGCGCGCTGAGCACGTACGCGCCTCACTCGGCGATCCTACACTTCTGATTTTAGATGACGGCCCCGTGAGCGGCGGCATTGAATCGACGGTAATCGACCTGACCTCTTCGCCTCCACGCATCTTGCGACCTGGCCTGGTGAGCAGTAAAGAAATTACTGCGATCATTGGACCCATCGATCGATTCCATGACTACGTAGATACATCTTCTACCGCACCCATGCCCTCACCCGGCATGCAAAGCCGACACTATGCACCGCACATTCCGCTCATCCTCAGTAACACGCCCATCGACGATGCCAAACTGGCCCTCGCCACACGCCGCAAAGTAGGGCTGATCACACTCGAAAAATTTGGCTTTGAATCACCCGAATGTATCACGCGCGGACTTGGTACAACACCTGCCATTGCGGCACGTAATTTGTACGAAATTCTCCACGAGCTCGATGCCCTCAATTTAGACCTCATCATTGCCGAAAATCCACCACCAGGCGATGAATGGATTGCTATACATGATCGTCTATTTAGAGCTTCTTTAAAAGAAAAAAACTGATCACAAAATATGATCATCAATCAAAAATTTCGATGAATTAATATTGAACTACTTTTTTGTTCTTAATCGTATTTTTTTGGGCCGACCATAGCGCCGTATCCAAACGAAAAGAATACTCGCAACAATGACAACAATCGGACCAGCCAGAGAGACACTTGGTGGCTTAGCTGGTGCTGGCAGCATAGCCACCGAAGAGCGCCACGAACTCCTGCTCATAGCCGAGGCTTTCACTTTAAACTCCTCCGGTACCTCAACAATGGGCGCAGGTGGAATTTCGTTTGTATATTTTTGCGACGATGCACCTCGCGCATTTGTGCCGAGATTCGGCTGCATAGCCGAACCAATTGGCACACTGAAAACCGCCTGAGCCAAGGCTTCGGCTTCCTGCATATAGGTGGCTACCACGTGATACGTACCCTCACGAGGAAAGCGAAATGGAACCGAGGCAAGTGTGTGTGCACAGAGGCCGCCAATCGTCTGTAGTGGTGCCGTGGCATAGTGT
>CAZLUF010000078.1:0-3835 GCA_964562645.1 uncultured Candidatus Peribacteria bacterium | reverse complement strand
CACGCGTACATGGGTAAACGGCAGTTGCCGAAAGCGCTCGTCGGCCAGCGTAAAAAACAAATGTTCTGGTGCCTCTGCCCGCGAGTACGTATTGCTTAACTGCAGCTGTGCCTGGGGACCACTACCGCTCACGGTCGTAAATTTTGGGCCAAGAAAAACATGTGCACTCGTAACCGCAGGAAACAGCACGCAGATAACTCCGCCAACAAAAAACAGATAGGCCCGAAGCATCATAGGCGTGATTGTGCGCGTAATACCCGCTCCATCACCTGGCTCCCCACTACCGCCAAACTAACCACGATAAGATAGATCCATACAATTTGAGACAAAGACGTATCGGCAGGTAGTTGCCGCTTCAGCATGGCCAAAAAGAACGTCGCATACCACGAGACGCACGATACGGCACCCATACCAAACGCCAGGCGACGCAAACCCAAATGACGACGCTGTTGATGTTTGGCAGCATCGATAAACGATAACTGTACTAGTGCTGGCGAGACGAAGATATGCAAACCAACTCCGTTCAGCGTGAGAACTGTGACGATAATCGTCTTGGCTACAAACGGAGCACTGTTTAGGTACTTGGCCGGATCACCTGCCACCAACACTGCTCCCGTAAGAATAGCCACCCCAATGGCCGCCAGGATCACCATAGAAATAACTCGCAGGATAGCGGCCTCGCTTGCAGTAATGCGAAAATCGCGCAAAAACCGAAAGAAGAATATATCGGCAATCGTGGCTCCACCTAAGCCCAAAGCCATAGCTAAAACATGCAAAGTTAGCACAAACGGCTGAAATGGTGCCAAGGTGGGTGAAAAATCCATATCTATAAAGATGTGAAGTATTCGGTATAGTGTACCGTAAATTACACTTTCTCTCAATGTGCTCTGCTGCATTAGCCACTAACCTCATCTCTGCATTCACACGTCAGGCTAACCCTGCTAAAGCCAAAATCCTCATGAACTTTTTTAAAACTGGCCCAGGCCAGTATGCCGAGGGCGATCTATTTTTGGGACTGACAGTTCCACAAACTCGCAAAACTATTCAACCGTTTTTAAAGATGCCTCTCGCCGAAGTTCAAACACTGTTACGTCACCAGTATCACGAGTGTCGTTTAGGCGCGCTACTCATTTTAGTACATCAGTTTCAATACGGAGATACGACGATGCAGAAAGAAATTCTGGAACTCTATTTGGCCAACACGCACTCCTGTAACAACTGGGATCTGGTCGATAGTTCGGCCAGTTACATAGTGGGGGCTGCCGTACCACCTACCAATATTGCTCTCCTCAAAAAACTAGCAGGCTCAAATCACTTATGGGAGAACCGCATCGCCATTGTAGCCACACATTTTCATATCCGATCTGGACACAGCCAGCCGACTCTCAGCATTGCCACACTCTTGCTCCAACATCCCCACGATCTCATCCACAAAGCCACCGGCTGGATGCTCCGCGAACTCGGCAAGCGTGATCTGAGCGCATTATTAGGCTTTTTAGATCAACACGCAGCTACCATGCCCCGTACCATGTTGCGCTATGCTATTGAACGATTGAATAAAAAAGAAAAAGAGCTCTATATGAAAATGAAAAGTATGAACAAATAATGTATTCTAAAGGGCGCATTATTGACTCTATCTCCATTCAAAATAGAATCTCTCCATGGCTCGCAGTAACGCACCGCAAGAACAAGACTCGCTCGAGGCACTCTATGTGACCGGCGAACTGAATGCCGACCAACGAGCGGCTTTCGAAGCACACATGAACGTCGATCGTGCGCTAGCTGAGCGCGTACGAGTACTACAAGGATTCTGGCAGCAATTGCTAGAAGCGAATCCACGATTAGCCAATCCACTCGGTCTACATGTCCGCCAAGCCGCGTAACTCCAAACACTGAATTATGATGAAATGGTTCTGGAGGTGCATCGGCGTGGCTACAGTGAGTATTGTCACACTCTTCATTCTTTCGATGGTACTGGCCGTCCCACGCAATGATCGTGAGTGGACAGCGCTGCAAAAGACCATGCCGCAGATCACGTGGCATGGCGATTTGGTTACCATCGAACACCTCCGCCAAAATCGCTATCGATCACTGACTGATTACGATACCAACGAAGGCACAGTGACGTACGACTTAAACAAGATCCAAAAAACATGGTACGTACTAGCGCCGTTTACTGGTAAAGAACGCTACGGTTTGGCTCATAGTTTCTTAACGTTTGATTTTGCCGATGGCAAACATTTGAGCGTTTCGATCGAATCGCGCCGCGAAAAGACCGAAAAGTTTTCGCCGTGGAAGGGCATGCTCCGCACTTACGAACTCATCTATATTCTGGGTGACGAAGAAGATGTGATTGGGCTACGCACCAACGGATACCGTGACCCTACGTACCTGTTTCCGCTCACACTCACCGCGGCCGAGTCTAGGGGCGTACTGCAAGATATGCTCAGTAGCGCCGCCGAACTCCGCGAGCACCCACAGTGGTATAACTCACTCACCAACATGTGTACTAGCCGCACTGTTACCCACATCAATGTGGGTAAATCCGGAGCACTCCCCTGGTGGAGTTACCGTATTGCCCTACCGGGCTTTAGCGATCAGCTACTGTATGATCGAGGCTTGATTTCACAAACTGAACCTCTGGAGACATTACAATCGAAAGCCTTTATTAACGATCGAGCGCTCAATCAAAACTCACACCTGTTTTTCTCCGAACGAATTCGGCAAGGGTTGGAATAATTGCTTAGATGTGAATCGAGCACCTAATCCAACCAAGATCTTGGACATTCACGTAAATCTAACGATGCCAAAAAACGCTCAACCCCTTGTCTGAATTTCATCGTATCTGCATCATTAGGTTGATAGGTAGACCGATTAAAAAACATCAAACCAGTCTTACTCCCAAGAACTTGACCCGTCACAAAAGCAATTTCCTGTCCGTAGTATTTGCCTTCCTCCATGTTTCGCAAAACCGGTACGGTAACCGATCCTATCTGAAGCATTTTCCAGGCATAACCCGGCTGCGACTTCAATTGATCAATAAGCTTTTGCATCTCGACAGAATCGATACGCAAAATATCCAATTCGTTTCGGTTACTATCTTCCGCACCCGGATCTTCCTGATGCCCAAATAGTACTTGCTCAGCCGAAGCCACACTAAAAACAGCAGGTTTAAAACGAGCAAAGAAGACTGGTTCACCATTTGCATTGGTAGAAAAGAAGTCCGAAGCTGTGAGTGATATGGGCTGCGGTCCGTTGCCTTCTTGATTCCAAATCAGCTGATCCTTACTCGAGCGCACATGCCAGTCGCTCGGCCATTGTGCGCCGCACACTGCCGCGACATAGACTGTATTTTCTGGAACCAAAGAGGAGTGCTCATCGTAGAGCACTGGAGCCTGTGAGCTGCTCTCAGGAGGAACGACTGGCACTTTTTCGTAGACAATAAAATCTGGAAAAGTGTTTCGCGAGTGATGAACAACGGTAACCCCGAACACAGTCAGACAAGCCGCGCAGCCTAAAACTGCAACAATATTCTTCTTCATAATCACAAGATATCAAATCGTGCTTACGACTACAAATGGCACGAACTCATTCCACGCTTACGGAGATACTGCTGGTGGTAGTCCTCGGCTTTGTAGAACGTTACGGCGGGCACCACTTGCGTAACAATGGGGCGCGGGAATGCCTTGGCATCGGTAAGGACAGCAATGCGTTCGTGGGCCTGCTTTTCCTGCTCGGGTGTATGAAAGAAAATTACCGAGCGATACTGTGAGCCAACATCAGGCCCCTGCCGATTGAGCGTAGTAGGGTTGTGATTAGCAAAAAAAATATTGAG
>CAZLUF010000077.1:0-6310 GCA_964562645.1 uncultured Candidatus Peribacteria bacterium | reverse complement strand
GATGCCATCGCGACAAGCTGGTACCTGCGAAGAGGAGCTGGAGGAAGAGGAGCTATTTGCACACGTCACAACAGTATTAACGGTGTTACTGTTTACGCCAGTAGTTGTAGTAGCAGAGGCAATGAGCGTGCTTTGACAGGGTGTAGTTGTTGGTACATCTACGTAGATTACGAAGGAAAACTGCTGCCCGGGGTTTACGGCACCAGGCACACATTCTACGGTGCCACCTTGAACAGTGCAGATATTGGCAGAGTACTGAGTATTGAATGTGGTACCAGTGGGGAGAGGGAAACGTACAGTAGTACTGGCACTGTTGCCCACGTTGCTGAGGATAGCAACATACGGCAGAGCTGAACCTTGGTTCACCTGAGGGTGACCAGCAAGCTGCAGAGTGAATTGGCCTTGAGGCACTGCTTCGCTATTGTCCTGCGCGTTATCGCAATTGGGATCATTGAGATCGATGCGACCGTCGGAATCATTATCCACGTTATCAGAGCACTGAGTAGCACCGGACTCATTGGTATCATCTGGAGACGAACACCCACCATCTTGAGCGAAGTCGATCTTGCCATCACCATCGTTATCGATGCCATCGCGACAAGCCGGAGCGGCAACGACATTTGTCTCATCAGTATCTGCGGGGTTGTATACCCCGTTTGTGACACAGCCGGGGTCGTTCACGTCTACGAGTCCATCGGAATCGTTATCACGACGATCGGCACACTGAGTGTTGTTGGCATTGTTCTCCGAACGATTTGGATCATACGAACCGCCGTTATAGGGGTTGCCGTCGGTGTGACAATCGGCATCTTGGGCATCGGTTCCTACATCGCCGTCGTTGTTGAGGCCATCGGCACACGTTGGCACCACGACGATGTTGTTTTCGCTGTTATCAAACGGGTCGTACACACCGTTTGTGATGCAACCGGGATCATGTAGGTCGATCAGGCCATCGGAATCGTTATCTCCACGATCGGCACACTTGGCATTTGCGCCGTTGTTTTCGGGCAAATTCGGATTATACGAACCGGGGTTATAGGGGTTGCCATCGGTGTGGCAATCGGCATCTTCAGCATCGGTACCAATGTCGTTATCGTTGTTGAGGCCATCGGCACAAGTTAGAACAGCGGCATTGGTTTCGTCGTTATCGGTAGGATGATATGTGCCATTGGAGATGCAGCCGGGGTCGCTGGCGTCGATCAAGCCATCGCCATCATTATCGCGACCGTCGTTACACTGATACACAGGTGTATTGAACTCATCGTTATCGGTGGTCGAAGCACAGACTGGATCGTTGAGATCAACGAGACCATCACCATCGTTATCGGCCCCATCACTACACTGCGCAAGGGGAGTGGAGGAAGAGGATGTTGTTCCGCAAGTGGCATGCCAAGCGATCGGATAGTTCGGGCTACTAGCGCCTACCCATACGCCACTGTTTCCAGAGAGTATGACATCGAAGCCAGTGGCAGTAACATTGAAGACCGAAGCATGTACATCTTGGCTTGTGGTACCCGAATCATTCTGGCACGTGGTTGGACCCGCGCCGTTGCCACATTTAATACTATCGGTGTAGCTTTGAGCGACCACGGTGGCATTTGGACAGGCAGATGGAAAGGCTACGTGTGTAATGACTGAGTTACTTTGACCATTGAAGTAACGGACGTTGGTAGTGCCGCCAATAGCTGTAGTACTTGGGCTGATGGTGTTTTTGCACATCACATGATAGCCAATGGGGAAAGCCGGACTGTTGGCACCCACCCACACTCCGTTCATGCCTGAGAGGAAGGTCTGGAAACCGTTAGAGGTAACATTACTCACATACGCGTTGATGTCTTGGCTTGTACTCCCTGGGCTGTTGGGGCATGTGCCAGAGCCATTACCGTTTCCACAGAGGACGCTATCGGTGTAACTCTGGACCACGACTGCTGGATCTTGGCAGGTGGTTGGTAGCGTAATTTGAGCGAGGTTGGAATGCGGCTGTCCATTGAAGAATGTGACACTGGTATTACCGCTTACAACGTTGCTTGGTGCACACGCAGGTAGCTGTGGATCACCACACATCACCTGGTAATCAATTTGATACTCGGGGCTAGGATTACCGACCCACACACCGCTCATGCCACTGATGAATGTATCAAAACCGGTCGATGTCACATTGGTGACAGATGTCTGTACATCTTGGCTGTTTGTGGAGGAATCGTTAGAACAATTGGTTGGCCCGGCGCCATTGCCGCAGCGGATACTATCGATGCGAGCTTTGGCTACAACCGTGGGGTTTGCACAGTTGGCGGGGAAGTTGATGTGCTGACGAGTGGACTGAGTATTGCCATTAAAGAAACGCGTTTGCGTTGAGCCCGAGAAGTATTGTCGGCACGAGTTGGTAACGATATTGAATTCGTCATTGTCGTTGGCATTGGCACAACCAGGGTCGGTGACATCTATCAATCCATCGCCATCGTTATCGATGCCATCGGCGCATTGCAGAGTGGAGCTGCCAGAGCACGAACCATCGATGGCCATATATCCAAACTTCGCATTCGTTTGGTAGCCACCTAGTGAACAGCCGTTGTCTTGTGGGGATCCATAGCAGTACGCGCGGAAACCAGTGGGTGTAATATTGGTGGCGTAACACACCACTTTATCAGTGGCACCTCCGGCACACGCTGGGTTAGAAGTGACGTTCTCGGGGGCTACCTGTACGTAAGGAGTAGTGCTAAATGGCGTATCGAAAGCCACATCTTTATACCAGCCGCTCTGGCAGAGGCTGCCTACTCGGTTATCACAACTTGTGGTTTCAATGAGGTGTGAGCCTTTGACGGCACAACTATTAGTGGATTCTTTGGCAATCCAGCCAGCTTTGGCATAACTGTACCAGCCTTCGTAGTTACCACAGGATGCATACGGCGAACCGCTGCAGCGCATATCGAAACCAGTGGTATCAATGTTCTCGGCCCAGCACGCAATTTTGTCTGTAGAGCCACCTACGCAACCACCTTGGTCCGAGGTAATTTCTGGTGTCACCAAAACTTGTGGCACTGTGGCGTATGCACTGGAGAATGCAATGTGTTTTTTGTATGGAGTGGAGCAGAGGCCGCCGACAAACGTACCAGGACACTCCGTTGGCAGCACGCCATTGTTACCCTGGGCTTGGCAGCTACTATTGTTCTCGTTTGGCATTGCCAACCAATCGGCCGTGGCATATGTATTCCAACCGTTATAGTCGGCGCATGCACCGCCGGCAGGGGAGCCAGAACAATACAAACGGAAGCCAGTGGTAGTGATGTTACTGGGGTAGCACGTCACTTTATCCATGGAACCACCTACGCAACCACCTTGGTCGCTCACATTATGCGGTGTAACAACCACTTTCGGTGGAGTGTTGTAGGTGCGGCTAAAACTGATCTCTTGGTAGTATGGTCCCGAACACAGGCCACCCTGGAAACTCCCGGAACAAATGGTGGGCTTCGTGTTTTTCCCTTGCTCAATTTGGCACGAAGCCGGTCCGACAGCCTGAGCCATCGGTATCGTAGTGGCGGCGGGCGATACGAGAGTACTGGCCAATAAGCCAAGTAGCGCCAGGTTATACGTGGCCAACCAAGACACTCGCTTTCGAGAAAAGGAGTAGGACATAAATGTTGAGAAGAAAAAGGACTCATTCTCAATGGAAGAGTTTGGTATGTCCAAAGGAGATAACTACCAATTGCTGTCAGAGCTTTTTTTTGGCTTGAGATAGAGCGAACAAAAACGATCAATGCTTGTTGGCTGTTCTAAAAAATGGTATAATATTTTGATGGATTCTATTGAGTCAGTCCTGACATCGCTGGGACTCGGCAAAAATGAAATTACCGTGTATCGAGCGCTTTTGAGTGGCGACGCACTTATCGCTTCGGAGGTGGCTAAAATGACGCGCTTGCCAGTGAGTACGACTAAATTCACGCTGCAGCAATTGCTCCGTAAAGGAATTATTTCGATGGTGCGCCAAAAGAACGCGCACCTGTATTCTGTGGAAGATAGTCGCCGTCTACTGACGTTAATTGAATTACAAAAACAGGCACTCGATCAAAAACAGGCCAGTGTGACGCGCATTTTGGATTCACTCGATAGCCTCCGTCGTCGTGATGCTGGTTCGCAGCGGGTACGGTTTTTTGAGGAGCAGGAAGGTGTATTACAGGCTTGGATGTTCATGCTGGGCACTGTGCCAGCAGGCGGAGTGCTTAGATCTTTTGCAAACCCGGTATCTACGCAGGCAAAGGGTTTTCAGACTCTGGCCAGATTTGTGCAAATGCGAGCCAAAAAACAGGTAGTAGCTCATGTGCTAGCCACGGATTCCGAGGCCAGTCGATCCATGAAGATGGCCGACGCAAAATCGGGCCGCGAGACGCGCATTATGCGCGGGTATGTCGGTGGGAGTTTTTCCAGCGAGATTATGATCGGTAACGACGCCGTATGTCTTTCGACAGTGCATGAGGGGCATGCACACTGCACATTAATCGAGAGTGCTCCAGTAGCACAGTTGCTCCAATTGATGTTTAACGGTTTTTGGAACGCGATGTAGTCTACGTCGCCGAATGGATTTGCTGTAATTGTGTTTTGTACGCATGACGGGCTTCTTCGTATTGTTGCCAGGTTTCGGCCGCGGCTGGATTAGGTCCAAAAATAACAGTGACTTCGGTAGGGCCAGGGAAGTTGCAATCGCCCTCGGGAATGCAGCGGACAATGACGGGTGAGTGAGTATCGCTTGTTTGGCGGACTTCTCGAATTGTATCGAACAGTGCTTTGCCCATGTAAAACGAGCCGCCAGTCTGACGAGCTTTTTGATCTTGTTCGATTTCGTTGTGGTGGAGACAGATATATTTGGCGGTATGCGGTACGCCACCGATAGACATTTGAACGAGTGTGCCTGGTGTAGTTTTGGCCTGCTTTACGAGTTCTTGCACCTCTTGGGCGTGATGGGGTTGCTTGGCTAGGCAACGGTGTTTTTCACTTTCCGAAAGCACAAGTGTTCGGATGTAAGGTAGCGAGTAGCTTTCGTCGTCTATGTCTGAGCCAATGGCATCGAGTAGTTCGGTTTGTACGGGCAGTGATCGCCAGTTGCAGGTGGAAAACAGGCGACGAGGCGAAGTACGAGCATTGAGAATGCGCAGCGCCTTAACAGTTCCGCCACTCTGTGTTTTTTGCCCCAACCAATCTAGGCAACCCCATTCATTATTGATTATAAATTCGCCAGCACAACATACGGCTCCAATATCTTGTAATTCATGGTAATGCATACGGAGCTTCCCAGACTGTAGTTCACGGAGAAACGGTGCCACGCGATCGGGTCCGAATGAGCTTTGGATAATGGATGCCAACGCCGCTTGATCCGTAGGTGATACGGCAGCCTCGCCCCCGACCTCGTGGCATTCACCACGGCTCAATTCGGGGAGTTCTAGTTGAGCAAACTGACGACGAGTTAGAAATTGTCGTAAGATGCGAAAGTATCCAATATCTGTCACCACTTGAGAAATGGCCGTTCGTGCCTGTACTAATTGCAGTGAATCGTCTTGAGTGAGTGTATCAATGAATGCCAATAGAGCTGCATCGAGACGCTCTTGTAGTTTTTGGTAAGCAGCAGGTATAAGAATAGGTTTTTTTTGCCGTACGCTCGTTGCTACTTCAGGCGCAAATGTATCTAGATCGACTAGGCTCTGCGCATATGCCTGGAGTGACCAACGGAGAATATCTTGGTACTCGGGGTGATCTATGTACAAGCGACATGCGCGTGTAAGTGCGGGCGATGGATGGTCTTTAAGTCGATTGAAAAATGGTCGTTGGAGTAGTTCGCCCATACCGGCTTGGGCCACGGCGTGCGGATCAGTATCTGTTATTTCAAACCCCAGGTGCTTGGCACCCACCCTTGTCATATCGGCCAAAATGATATCGATTCCAGCGCGGACGTGTTGGCGACGTGCGTGGGTAATGAGGGGCGATGTTGTGTCTGATCTCAGTACACGTTCAGTTAGCAGATCAGCAGCATCGGTAGGATGCACTTCTGGCACTAGGCGCCTACCTCCCAGTTCGTGGGGTTCATCGGCTGCCGCTGGCTGGAACAAAAGGCCGCTTGGCAAGATATATTATTATAACATAATTTATTAAAAATGACCATATACACCAACCCCGCTATCCTCACCGAGTGTGGATGCGGGGTTAGAGCCTTTTTCTCTACTCAACACGGAAATGTTGTGTGAGACGATGTGATTTCCTCTCCTATCTTCTTACCTCCCCAAGAACACTAAGATCTGTTGCATGGCGATAGCTACTTCCTGGC
>CAZLUF010000076.1:0-6319 GCA_964562645.1 uncultured Candidatus Peribacteria bacterium | reverse complement strand
TTTTTGCCACGTGTGGTGTTCGATATTTCTAATGTAGCCACCTATACCGTGTTCCAAATCCCCTCTCTACTCAACGCAGGTAGTTGCACGCTCCCACCTCTGCAAGGTTCAACCACTCCACGCAAATGCAAAGTGGCTGCCGATTTCGTCTTTCTGCAAAACGATCCACCCGGCGCTGGCTGGTCTTGCGACTTACGCCCGCTCGTGTGCATAAAATTCGTAGACTACGATAGCCCCGAAGCCGATGTGCTTGGCACACGTAGCAAAATCATCAATGGATTAATTGTAAACCACGCCCGCTTGCAGGGCCTGGTACAACTCTCCGACCCCCGCGCCGGAGGCCTCGGCCCCGCTCCAGGTAATCCCCAGGAGCAGCTCTTTGCTTCCATTGGAGTATTGGTAAAGCTCATTGTCATTTTAGTCTTTCATATTGCACTCCTGTTCCCCATTGCCGCTATGGTTGCGGCATTCTTCCTACGTATTCCGATTCTCTGGGTCACTATGGCCTTTATGCCATTGGTAGCATTGAGTTACGCCGGCGATTTCGAAAAGCTCTTTGGGGATAACGATCCTAAAAAAATCCTCATGGATCAGTTTATTAAAGCCGCCTTTTTGCCAGCACGCGTCGCCGTGCCGTTTACCATCGGCTTTATCATGGTCAATGCTGGCGCTCAAACCGCCGCACCAGCTGGTATTAATGCTTTAAGTGCTCAGATTCCTATTTTTTCGCAAGTAGACACCGTCTGGCAACTCATATGGATGAGTATTGCCATCTTCATTATCTGGAAGTACTCGTTTGAGGCCCTCAACTCCGGACCAGAAGCTACCAAGCTCGCTACCGAAAAGATTCGTGGTTTGGGTCAAACCGCTATGCAATTAGCTGTGAAGTACCCATTGGCTCAGCCGATTATCCCCTTACCTGGTGGCGCCACACCGCTCCAGCTCGCTAAAGCCTTTAGCCCACGCAACCTCTTGGCCCAAATTAACTCTTCTGGTCAGGCACCTAAACTGAATCTGAGTAATGCCGGCAATAGGCCTAATGCCAACCAGATTGTGGCAGCTCAAACTATTCAAACGGTGGGTAATAGCGATCCTAACTTCACCGCGCATATGGAAGCCTTTAGAAAGAGCTTTAATACCACAGATCTCACAAACTCCATTAATGCTCTTCGGGCCACTACCGAAGGCCAGCGTCGCCTAAGTGGTATGAGTGATCGTGACATTGGTGAAGCCATCGCCCGCCAGCTGCGCGAACAGGGGCGAGTGAATGCCAGCAATCAGCAACAACTCACAAATGCACTCCAGACGCTACAGAGCAGCCCACCAGGAGCACCACCACCTACTCGACCGTAAGCATGGAACAGATACCAAACCCAACCCGGCCTACTGAGTTACCAACACCAACGCGTGTTGCCGAACAGGGTGTGCAAAATCGCCTATCAGCCCTGGCCAGCGACTGGCGTGTGCCACTCTTTGTAGCAGCCGGTGGAGTTGGTCTGTGGAAGTTCACCGTTGGCGCTTTAAAGAAAGTACCGATTCTCGGAAGCATGGCCAGCAAGCTCGATGCCACAGCAACCGACTCGTTAAAGCTCGCTGCCAAATTACCACTCGCACTACCCATTATTCCACTCCCTGGCGGGCAAACACCATTGCAGATGGCCCAAGGGCTCAGCCCGCGCCGTTTACTTAGTGATATTGAAAGCACTGGCCGGGTAAATCTCGAGCCCATCCGTACTGCGCTCAGTGGCGGGCGAGCACCAGGAGCAGACGCTACGCCATCCACGCCATCCACCACCTAATGTCACGCAATGCCTTCAACCGCGGGCCAGAAGGACCAGGAAATGGACTAGATCGCGTATCTGGTAATGCTCGTGCGCGCTTAGATGCCTTACGAGATCCAAGCCAGCAGCTAGTGGGCATAGATGCGCTCTACCAGCAATGGGAAAGATCTGCCGAGGGCGCGCTCCAGGCACTACGCCCACAACATCAATCGGTTAAAAATCGTGTGCAGGCACTAAGCCAAGACCCACGCTTTACTGCGGAGTGCAATGCGGTTGACCGTCTCTTAGATAGATTAGAGAACGTCTCTCAGCCGCCAGTAAACCCACAAAATGTCATGGCGGCTAATCTCAATTTGGGTGAATTTTTGCAGCGTGTCCGGGGTGGTGCCGATGGCCCCTCGCCTTTCGTCCGGATTCCAGAAATGCAACAGTTATATGGAGAGCTAAGCCAACTCCATGCCGCCTATCGCGGCGCCACTGGTGGTACCGCGCCTGGTGTACTCCAAAACCTGCAATTAACCCAAGATCTCCACCAGTGGAAAAAAGACCGTAAAGATCCTGCGGTCCAAAAGCAGATAAATACACTCTTACGAATGGTGGGTGGGTTAGCTTTTGGCTCACTGGCAGCCATGAGTGCTTACATGGCTCATAAAGACCCAAATTCGAAATCGGAGAACGCCCTCTTACTTTATGGGGGGTTAGCCGCTACATGTTTGTTCGGACGCGAAATTTTTAAGCCCGGCAACGAGCGTGTGCGCGATCAGGTGCGATTTTTAGATAAGCCAGATTTCCAGCGCATCTCCGGCCGATTCTCGGGCCCCGACATGGCTATCATCACCCAAAATATACAAGAGAATCCAGGTATTCGTGGGCAATTACGAGCTTTTCACCGAGCTCGTACTGTTGCCGAAAAGAATCAGTTAGCTCAGGAAATTATCAACCAATTAAGCCAAGGGACTACGCCATCTACACGCCCGGTTTTGGAGCGCATGCTCAATACCACGGTCGATCGCGGGAATATCCCCTCGCCACTCGATGCCGTACAAAGCCCAATTCCCGTCAGTGAGGTAGATCTATTAGTGGAATACGGGCGCGAAGCAACCAATGATTCCGCACAGCGATTTGTTCGCAGTTACCTCCACTCCAACCTCGGCCAGGTGGGGCTACCTTTTGTACAGCGACTAATGCAGCATCAGGCTCCACCGCTCGCACCTGGAATCTAACTAGGCAATAGCCTTTTTGCGGAATTCGCGCACATAGGCCTCAAAGACATCACCCTCGGCAACTGGCTGAGAGATTTCTACGCGCATACCGCACTCGGAACCTTCTTTCGCCTCTTTAATATCCTTATCAACGTGACGGAGCGAACTAATACGACCAGTGCCAAGCACTTGGCCCGCTCGCACTAGGCGGAATTGTACGCGCTTAATAACACCATCGGTGACACGACCACCCACAATCTGCTCACCTTTTTTAGTGAGGAACACGCCCTTCACCTCTAAGTGACCAAGAATTGACTCCTCTTCGATTGGCTCTACCAAACCAGAAAGCAGCAATTGAACTTCGTCTAACAATTCGTACAAAATCGTGTGCTCACGCACCTGAATGCCCTCGTGCTCAGCCGTGCGTTTAACTTCTGGTGGAACGTTTACATGGAATGCCATGACCATACCAGCACTGGCCGAGGCCATCATGACGTCACTTTCCGAAACAGCACCAATGGCTCCGTGAATCACTTTTACACTCACATCCTGTCGACCTTCGCCAAGTTTGCTCAGAGCCTGAGTAATGGCCTCCAACGACCCCTGGGCATCGGTCTTCAGTACGATCTTCAATTGCTGTAACTTGCCCTGACTCAAACGCGATACTAAATCGGCGCCGGTGCGGGTCTTCTTTTGATTAGACGCCTCTTTAAACTTTTCGATAAGCGCCTTGGCCTGCTTATCGTTGGGCACCACCTGAACAATATCACCCACGCGCGGCACACCGTTAATACCCGAAATACGCACGGGACCCGAAGGGCCCACTTCGTGCAGGCGCTGCCCCTTGGCGTCCATCATGGTCTTTACACGACCCATTACTTCGCCACAAACGAATACATCGGAAACATGCAGGCTGCCCGTATTAACAATGACTGTAGCCAGAGCCCCGAGCGCAGTATCCAAATGGCTCTCAATCACTGTAGCAACTGCCGAACGATTTGGGTTAGCTTTTAGTTCTAACACATCGGTAGCCAATATCACGTGATCCAAGAGATCGGAAATACCCAGTTTCGTCTTGGCTGAACACGGTACCATGGGCGTAGTACCACCCCAGTCTTCGGGCTGTAATTCGTGCTGAGCTAATTCACCCTTCACACGATCGGGGTCGGCTCGCTCTTTATCCATTTTGTTAATCGCCACTACAATTGGTACACCGGCATCTTTGGCATGGTTTATGGCTTCGATAGTCGTTGGTCGTACACCCTCTTCGGCCGAAACCACTAAAATCACCACATCGGTAACCTGTGCTCCACGAGCACGCATGGCGGTAAATGCCTCGTGTCCGGGTGTATCCAAAAATGTCATTTTGCGCATTTTGCCATCCACCATGTGCTCTACCTGGTAAGCACCAATGTGCTGGGTAATACCACCCGCCTCGCCCGAAACAACATCGGTCTGGCGAATAGCATCAAGAATGGAGGTTTTACCATGGTCCACGTGACCCATCACCGCCACAATCGGCGGGCGGCTAGTGAGGTTTTCGGGGTCGTCTTTAAGGAGCTCATCGAGGTTGCGACTAAAGAGATCTTCTGCCGAAGCGGTTTTTTCCTCCCGCTGTACTTGTACACCAAGTTCGGCAGCTACAATGGCAGCCGTATCGTAATCGATCGATTGCGTAATGGTAGCCAACACGCCGTTTTTCATCATGGCCTGAATGACCTGTGGCACCTGAATACCTGTTTTTTCGGCGAATTCTTTAACCGTGATACTGTTCGGCAACGACACAATTCCTTCCTTGCGCTTAATTTGCGTCTGCACTCCAGCCACGGCTGGCTTTTTGGCTACAACTGGGGCTTCGCGCTTTGCACCGGAATGAGCACTGGTACCATGACGCGCCTTTTGTAACTCGCGAGCCTGGTGGTTCACTGCAGCGCGTGGCACATCTTCGAGCGTTAACTTGCGGAGCACATTGAGGTGCTCGGCAGTTTTCTGTTCGGCTTGTGCTTGGTCGAGCACTGGCGAAAAGCGCTGCTCTTGTTTTGGAGCTGACACTTCAGCCGCAGCTGTTCCCCCACCCTCTTCCTCATCGCCCTCATTGGTCGAAACCAATGTTTCTAAATCGATATTCAACCCCTTCTTCTGTGCAAAGAAACGAATGATACCCTTCGCGAGCATATCGGTGACTTCGCGATCGGTTGGCTTAACACCAAAGTTGACCTGAGTGAGTTCGTGGCGTAATTCTTGACCAGTCATGCCGAGAATTTTTGCAACCTGTACAAGGCGCATAGAAGAACGAAACGGTAAGGACCGCGGGGCAGGATAGCAGAAAATTCCTAAACAGAATATAGAATGTGGAAGATTGCATGACAAAAATGAGTCACATATCTCCTACTCTGTATTCCTATTAATTTTTGGAGAGTTCGGCCACCACATCTACCCCACCACCGATTGGTTCAACCGGAGGTGAATCGACGTGCACTGGTGTACCACTAGACGCGATTGGTGCACTGGCTTGAATACTTGCTCGCACGGCGGAATCCATATGCTCACGACGTTGGCGGTTCATCCCCTCGCTGAGCTTGCGGATACATTCGAGCACCTGGAGCGAGAAGTTATCGTAGTTTTTTACTTTGAAACCAGCGGCTCTTGCATGCCCGCCGCCACCGAATTCTTCAGCCGCCAAACGGCTGACATCGATAGCAGCACTACTCCGGGCCGAAGCTTTGAGTCCGCCCTCTTCGGTTTCGGTAAAGAGCACGTGCACATCGGCGTTAGGAATCGTGGAGATCAGTTCATCTAAAATGCCGTGCGTTTCTTTGCTACTACTATTCATTTCCTGTAAGTCCTCACGCGAAATTGCAGACCAAACAATACCGGCTACGGCATCCATTTGAATGCGATTAAGGGCTCGGCCCCAAATTTTGAGTGTACTGAGCGGTTTGGTTTTATAGATGTGCTGAATGATCTCCTGCTGACGCGCCCCTTTTTCGAGCAGTTCGGCAGCGACCTCGAGTGAGCGCGGAGTCGTGTTGGGGTTTTGAAAACTTCGTGTATCAGTAATGAGTCCCGTGAGCAGCAAAGTAGCCAGGTCTGGTGAGATCTTACTTGCCCACTCCGGTTCGCTCATAAACCAGCCGTAGAGCACCTCGGTAGCACTGGCTGCCGTAGGATCAATGAGGTGCAACTGTCCGAACTGAGTATTACTAATATGGTGATCGATATTGAGGATCGGCACATCATTAAAGAGATCAACGTGATCGGTATACGCTCGGCCGTACAGAGCCAAATCGGCAGTATCTACAGCAGAATTCCTGGGCAAATTAAATGCAAAAGGGC
>CAZLUF010000075.1:679-6358 GCA_964562645.1 uncultured Candidatus Peribacteria bacterium | reverse complement strand
GGATTGCGATTTTTTTCCGACTGATAGGCCTGCTCGCGCGTGACGTACAGCACCTGTGCAATGGTTGGCTCTTTTTTAACAGCATCAATGAACTCCATCACTCGCTGTGGCGGGACACCATTTTTCAATTCCAAACGCAGATCCAGTTGTGAGCGTAGCAAGTGATCAATCCCCTGCACCGTAGCAGCTGTGACAATCGAAAACTGTAGCAGAACTAGTAGGGCAGCAAGTAAACCCAAGGTGGTCTTCCAACCGCGCTCACGGCGCAGCGATAACCAACCATGGCGTACGCCCCGGCGCACAGAGACAGGCAGACGAAATTGGAGTTTCATGGCAGATAGTGTAGGACTGCCCTGCGGCAACTGACCAGCAAGTTCTGCAGTCTGCCTTGACTCTAAGTGCCGGCATTAGCCTAGTACGCACTACACTAAATCCGCACCGGCAGGCTTACCTATTTGTTCCAAGAGCAATAGAGCCTCTTTAGCCCGTGCATTCTCGGGATCTACCTCCATGGCACGCTGGAGCAGTGTACGAGCCTTATCGCGATTGCCCAGCTCTAAATACGCCACACCTAAATCGGTAAGCGTTAGGCTGTTGTCGGTATCTAGGTTCAGCGATCGCTCCAAAGTTACGAGCCCCTGTGCCCGCTCCTGATGACTTAAGAGAGCCCAGCCCAGGCAGCGCAGAATCTCGGCATTATTGGGCTTGAGTTTATTGGCGCGCTTAAGTGAGCCAATGGCCTGGATCCACTCGCGACGTCGCGAAAACAAAAAACCCAAGATGTAATGTCCTGTATAACTCGTTTCATCCAAACTAATGGCGCGATTAGCAGCATTGGCCGCCCGCTCATCGTTCCCCAGGCTCAGTTCGTTATCGGCGATTTCTTCGAACGCTGCCACATTCTCAGGGTCTTCCAACACTAGCTCTTCTAAAATGGCAATGGCCTCCATGTGCTTCCCCTCGAGTTTGAGTCTCTCGGCGAGCTCTAGGCGTTCCAGCGCGTCCGAATTGAGATGATCATTCAGCATGTGCAACCACTGTAATGAACCAGGTACGTAGACGCCAATAATTTACGCAGAATATGTAACAATGTACGTAACGGTGCGCAAAATGCCATAGGCACCCAGCACAATCATCATGCCTATCAGTGAGTTGATCATGAGCTTTTTACCATTTTCCATTTGATCCGGCTTGCCGCGCGACAGCACTACCATTAGAGCGCCGATTAAAAAGAGAGTGGCCGTTACAAAGCCGATAAGGTAAGCCGAGTAAGCAATTAAATTACTAAAGAATGTTTCGACAGTAGGTCGCCCCCCACCGGTGTTCACTGCCCAGGTACGATTTTGCAGCGCCAAAGCTTGTGCTGGCATAAGCACAATAATCAGAGCCATGCCGCGTTGAAACAGTTTGGTAAGCATCGGAGAAGTCTATCAAAAAAACCCCATCTCGTCACGAAGATCGTAGGCTATAAACAACTACTGACCCAACAGCGTAAAGCCTACTCGAGCGGCCACGTACACCACCACTAATACCACCATGCCCTTAATGGAATGCAGGAAAAACTTGCGGCCTTTTTCCATTTGATCTGGCTTGCCAATCGACACAATGACAAACAGTGAACCGGAGAGAAACAGCAAGATGGATACAAATCCAACTAAATAGGCCAGGTAACGCCAAAAACTTTCCATTTCACTCGCCGTGGCCACAGCCGAAGCAGTTTCTACCGGTACTGTCGCCGCCAGTGCCATGGCAGGCATAGCCGACAACCCAAGCAAGACAACAGTGCGCAGAGTGGAGGTGTTCATCGCTCTAGTATACCAGAAACTACACCTAACGAATAGAGCCTGTTTACTTAAGGAGTGCCTCCAGAGCTTCCTCGGAGTTTTCACGACCGATCACAACCAGGCGAAGCTCGCTCGTTTTGAGCACGCGCTTAGCGAGAGCATCTACCTGTTCTTTGGTGACCTTATCGATCTCGGCCATATACTCCTCAACCGACTTGGTCTTGGGGTACAAGAGTTGTTGCTTACCAAAAAAGTGGGCCTGCTCCTCGCTATCTTCGAGAGAGAGGGTGATCTTTCCTTTAAGATAATCTTTAGCGCGCTTGAGCTCCTCGGCGGTAATACCATCTTTGGCACAGACTTCGTACTCGTGACGAATGGCCGAAATAGCCTCGTGCAAACGGCTCTGATCCACACCCGCTCGGGTAGAGATAGAACCAGCATCCAGGTAACTATCGACTTCGGTTGCGATGTAATAACAGAGACCACGCGCCTCGCGGATATTTAAGAACATGCGCGAGCTCATGTTTCCGCCGAGCGCGATACTTAAGAGCTTCATAGCATAGTGCTCTGTATCGAGCGCCCCTACCCCGGGTACACCCAGTACCAAGTGGGCCTGCTCCGTATTTTTATTACGCAAAAACACACGCTTTGGTCCGTATTTGGTAAAGGGAATGAAGTTATTGCCCTTCTTGCCACCCAATTTCCCAAAGTACATTTCGGCTAAGTACTGGCTTGCTTTGGCATCGATGCGACCAGCGAATGTTACGACCACGTTATCGGGCGTGTACAACCGATCGCGGTGACGCTGGAAATCGGCCTGAGTTACACCCTTAATGAGCTCTTCGGTACCAATGGTATCCCAACCCAGTGGATGATCCCCAAACAGCACTTCTTCAAAATCCCAACCCGCTCGGTACATGGGCGTGTCTTGGTACATGCGTTCTTCTTCCATAATTACACCACGTTCCTTTTCGATCTCCTCTGGGGGAAAGCTGGCATTCAGCATCATGTCGCTTAACACATCACAAGCGAGTTCGACCTGGTCGGCTGCCACTTTGACGTAGTAACCAGCGTATTCCTTACCTGTAAACGCATTAAAGCTGCCACCCACACCATCAATCGCCGCACTCACCTCCTGAGTGTTCTTGTACTTTTTGCCACCCTTAAAGAACATGTGCTCCAAAAAGTGGCTGATACCACGTTCGTTTTGAGCTTCGTAGCGCGAACCCGCCCCAGCAAAGACCATAACGGTAATGGATTTTGTACCCTGATTTTCGGCTGTAATGACAGGCAGGCCAGAGGCCAAGTGTTGGAGTGTGAACATGTTGAAAGCCTATGGAAGAACCTTAGTAGGTGCAAGAAAGAAGGTATACAAAAGAAGAATAAGAAATGCGAAATATTGAATAAAGGAAGGAGAAAATCCCTTATTCCCTATTCCCTATTCCGTATTCCTGAACATTCCCCTGTTTTCTCCATACTTTCTTCTCTTGTCTAGCTATCTCTTTTCCCCTACACTCCCGCGGTCATGTTGAACAAATTACGTTGGCGCCGCCGTCTGCGCACTCACGGATTCCTCCAGAGGACGAAGACGAAGAACGGCCGCAAAGTATTGGCACGTCGTCGCCGTCAGGGTCGCAAGGTCCTTACGGTCAGCTACCGCAAAAAGGGTAAGAACCTGTAGGATTTTACAATCCAGACTGCTGTTCCTGCTTGAGACTAAAACCATGTTTGCTGTAGCCTGTGGAAGTGAATCATCTCCACCGCCTCAGCGGCTTCTGTTTTTACCTCTTGGGTCTTTCGGGCTTTATAGCCTACCTACTGGTAAAAAATAACATTTGGGCTGCCCCTAGTGCCGCCTGGTTACAAATGGCCGATTTACCATTTGCGCTCAGCGCCCTGACATACGGTGGACTGAGTTTTTATAAAAGCTTGGCTGGGGATCAAAAAAAGCCGGTGCTGGCCGGCGTGACATTTGTAATCTTGGCGGTAATTTTTGGTGTCATCGTGATCGGGAATTTTTGGGGAGTGATTAGCACTAAATAAATCACCTCAATACTTTACCTCCGTATCCCCCACTCGGAGTTCTTTATTGACGACACGAGCCAGTAAAAACAGATAGTCCGACAAACGGTTTAAGAGCTTGAGCACTTCGTCGTTCACGCGATCGGAACGGTGCAAAGTAACTGCATGGCGCTCGGCCCGGCGGCAGACCGTGCGGGCGGTATGAATATGAGCAGCAAGCAAAGAGCCGCCTGGTAAAATAAAGCTTTTTTGTGGTGATAGAGCCGTTTCAAACTCTGTGATCCACTTTTCGATCTGCTCGGTGTGTTTTACTTCGACACGCTCTTGCTTGGTTTTCACATCGTAGGGAGTGGCTAGATCTCCACCCACACGAAAGAGCAAATGCTGAATCATCTTGAGTTGATCGGAAAGCAATGTGGGGAAATCGAGTGTCGCCAAAATAACCCCCAAATGTGCATTAAGTTCATCGACCGTGCCGTAGGCCTCTATGCGTAAACTATCCTTCCCTACCCGTTGTCCGCCGTAGAGCCCAGTAGAGCCATCGTCGCCGGTTTTAGTCACAATCGAAGTCATATATCTAAAGTATAACATGAAGAACCTACTCTTACTTTTATCTGCCAAAAAGAAAAATAAGATTCATGTCACCCTGAGTGCCGCGTTAGTATGGTTCGATACAATCGTCGCTACGCTCCGATCACTCACCATGACATAACGCGGTGTACCGAAGGGTGACATCACTCCTTCTGCACATAAAATAATAATTGCCAGTCTTATATATACCTCCCAAAACTACTTCGCCCGGGCTAACACCTTCTCGTGCACCGGTTTTACCTCTGCCTCACTCAAAGTCCGATCGGCAGCACGGTACGTAAAGTGGATAGTGAGCTGGTAATCCTGCGGCGTTACTGGCTCGGGGCTATAGGCATCGACAACCGATACATCGACCAATAGTGGGTGAGCACCACGGAACATACGGAGCAGATCTACGGCACTCTGGCGGGCACTCATCGGGAATGTAACATCGTAACTAATACCCGGGAATTGAGGCAGGGCTACTGGCACCGTGGGACGAGTTACTTGAACCAAGAGCTGATCTACAAACAGTGTTGCAATGGCTGTGCGAGCTGGAAGCTCGTACTTTTCGCAAAGATCTGGGTGAAGCTCGTATAAGTGACCTACCGGCAAACTGGGGTGTTCTTCGCCACCAGTAGTAGCAACGAGCGGTACGTACAGATCAGCTGCGCGCCCGGGATGGGCGTGCACCAGTTGCTCACGAGCAGGCAAAGCCTCGAGACGATACTGCAAAGCCGCAAAGACCGACTGCAGTTCGGATTTAAGAGTAAAGAATGGCAATTCGTGCACAGTTCCAACCTTGGCTGTGCTAGCGAGTAGTAATGAACATTCGCGGCGCTCAGTATGTGGTTTCGTGAATACTTTGGCAGGGTGGAAGGTGCGGAGCGCCTTACCAGCATGACCAATATTGCGCTCAGCATGCTCTAAGAGTGCCGGGATAGTAGAAGTTTGGAGCAGGCTCAGTTCTTCGCCCAATGGATCGGCAATACGTACTGCATTATCAGTTGGCAGGCCTGCCTTTTGGAGCTGCTCAGGACCAGTAATGGAAACGGGCACGAGTTCTGTATAGCCCACCCGGCTCAATTGATCACGCAACTGGTGATACAGAAAGTTCCGTGGCGGTAATACGCCAGAAGAGGGTGGGAGTACCGCTGGTATGCTGTCGTACCCAACCACGCGACCGATTTCTTCCACCAAATCGTGGGGGCCCTTTACATCGCCCAGGCGATGGAGAGGCACAGTGATAGCAAGCGTATCTTTGGCAGCACCTTTTTTCACCTCGAACTCCAGATCGGACAGG
>CAZLUF010000075.1:0-669 GCA_964562645.1 uncultured Candidatus Peribacteria bacterium | reverse complement strand
TCGACGGTGATACCGAGTTTTTGCTCAACGAAAGCCAAAGAAAGTTCAATTGTGCCCGGCACACCATCTTCCCCCCAACTCACAGTGGAACCAGCAAGCTTGGCTCCTGGTACCAACTCCAAAAAGAGTTCGATGGCGCGATAGAGACCTACTTTAGACATGTGTTTCGGTACACCTTTTTCGTACACGGTGGCAGCATCGGTACGGTGCCCCATGGCAATAACTGTACGGCGAATGCTGACAGGGTCTGGAATACCAGCCTGTAGGTAAACCTTCTTTGTACTGTCTTTGGTGGAACTACGAAGCCCACCCATAATTCCAAAGAGATCGAAAATACCAGCCTCATCACTAATCACCAGTGCGCCCTCGGCGAGTTCGCGCTCTTCATTATCGAGCGTGGTGATTTTTTCGCCTTTCTTGGCCCGACGAATGTGGATATTTCCACGGAAATCCCCAGCATCAAAAGCGTGATGAGGCATACCCGTTTCCATCATCACGTAGTTCGTAATATCAATGGGAAGCGAAATACTGCGCCAGCCGGTGGCTTCTAGGCGGCTCTTCATCCAAGCCGGAGTTTCGCCTAATCCGCTGATTTCCAAATAGGCCGCCTCGTACCGAGGTACGAGTGCTTGATCCTCTATACCACAGGTAAATGGTAGTGTTGCAGTC
>CAZLUF010000074.1:6110-6370 GCA_964562645.1 uncultured Candidatus Peribacteria bacterium | reverse complement strand
TGGTGAGCCAGGTGTAGGCAAAACCGCCATTGTCGAAGGCCTAGCTCAGCGCATTGCCGCTGGTACCGTGCCTCCCCTCCTCAAAAACAAGCGTTTGCTCGTGCTCAATATGGGCTCGCTCGTTGCCGGTACCAAGTACCGCGGTGAGTTCGAACAGCGCTTTGATGACATCATTAAAGAAGCTGGTAAGAGCGAAAATCAGGTGATTCTGTTCATCGACGAAATGCACACGGTGGTAGGAGCCGGAGCTGCCGAAGGCT
>CAZLUF010000074.1:2683-6100 GCA_964562645.1 uncultured Candidatus Peribacteria bacterium | reverse complement strand
CACTCGATGCCGCAAACATCTTAAAGCCAGCTCTCAGCCGCGCTTCGCTACGTGTGATTGGCGCCACTACTCTGGACGAGTACCGCACGGTAGAAAAAGATCGTGCGTTGGAACGCCGCTTCCAATCGGTCCAGGTGAACGAACCTACGCCCGAGGATGCTGTGCAGATTTTGCAAGGAATCAAAAAGAGTTTTGAAGACTTCCACCAGCTCGCGATTTCCGATGATGCCATCGAGGCCTCGGTTCAGCTGACAAAACGCTACCTCCCCGAGCGCTTTTTGCCCGATAAGGCCATTGACGTTTTAGATGAGGCTGCAGCCAAAAAAAGCCTCCAGAACGCTGTGACTACGCCCGAACTCAAAAAGCTAGAAGAAAAAGCTGAGCTCCTCACACAAAAGCAGCAACAGGCCGTGCGCGAACAGAAGTATCACCTGGCACTTAAGCTCAAGCAGGAGCAGGAACAACTCCGCGAAAAACTCGATGGCACCAAGCGCGCCCAAGATGGCGACCGCCGCACACCAGTGAGCATTACAGGCGACGACATTGCTCAGGTAGTTGGCAAAATGACCGGCATTCCTGTCACCAAACTCCTCAAGAGCGAAGCCAAGCGACTGACCACTCTAGAAGGCATTCTACGTAAATCAATCATCGGTCAGGATCAGGCCATCGAAAAAGTGGCCCGTGCCATCCGCCGCAGCCGAGTTGGCATTAGCGATGCCAAGCGCCCCATTGGTTCTTTCCTATTTTTGGGCCCCACCGGTGTAGGTAAAACTGAGCTTGTGCGCACCATCGCCCGCGAAGTCTTTAACCGCGAAGACGCGCTCATTAAGATCGACATGTCCGAGTTCATGGAGCGCCACAACGTCTCGCGTTTGGTTGGTGCAACCGCTGGTTATGTAGGGTACGAAGAAGGCGGTCAGCTCACTGAAATGGTCCGCCGTAAGCCCTATTCCGTAGTTCTCTTCGACGAAGTCGAAAAAGCCCACCCCGAGTTCTTTAATATCCTGTTGCAGATTTTAGAAGATGGAAAACTCACCGATGGTCAGGGCAAAACGGTAGATTTCACCAACACGATCATTGTGATGACCAGCAACATTGGTGCCGATAAACTTACTAAACAAGCTGCGCGCATTGGTTTTAATCTGGAAGAGGAAGCCTCTGCCGAAGAAACCGAATACGAGCAAAAGTGCAAAGAAGTCATCCAGGAACTCAAAGATCACCTGCGCCCCGAATTTTTGAACCGCATCGATAACATTGTGGTGTTCAATGCCTTAAACCAGCAGAACATCCGTAAGATCGTACGCATGCACCTCGATCATCTGGCCGTGCGCCTCAAGGAACAGGGTTACAAGATCAGCTTTGATCCCAAGGCTGTGTACCTATTGGCCGAAGAAGGCTTTGACCCCGAATACGGGGCTCGCCCGGTGCGCCGTGTAGTCCAGGAACGCATTGAGGCCGAAGTAGCCGATCATATCCTGCGCGAGGTATTCCACCCCGGTGATACCATTCATGTGATCCGTAAGGGCGACAAAGGACTGGAATTTGTCCACGCCGAGGACGTACCCGAAACGAAGGACGAAGAGACCGAAGAGGTCGCCGCCTAGCGCAAAAAGGCACTTCTCAGCACTGCGCGTTCGTGGTATACTAGGGAGATGGCAATTAACCCTGTTAAAGTTCCGCAGAACGTGTACGTGGAAGACCACGTTATCGGTCCGCTGACGTTGCGCCAAATCATTCTGATGATTATTGGTGGTGGCACCAGTTACATGATTTTCATGGGTTTTCAGAAAACCTACGGAAAGGTGCCCCTGCCCATCACTGCTGCTTGTTGGGTGCCGTTTTTAATTGCTACGGCCTTTGCCATTGTCAAAGTGAACGACCTATCCCTGTTTCGCATAGTACTACTATCAGTGGAGCGATCGTACAAATCTCCTAATCGCGTATGGGTGCCACGTAAGGGCCTTAGTATCCACATCCGCACCAGTGTTGCCCTGAAAGAAGATGAGGAAGAAGAGCGCAAGCGCAAAAATAAAAAAGTGCCAACCGAAGACACCCAAACTCAAATCAGCCGCCTAAGCTCGATTGTCGATAAGGGTCTTGAATTTGATGATCCTCTTTTGGAAGCCGAAATGTCCGAACCAACTCCGTCCGTAACCTCTGCATCAGCAACCACAACCGATATTTCCGTACCCACTCCGCGTACACCCCCAGCTCCAACCAGTACCACAATCGACCGCAGTGGCGTACGCGTGAACGACCCTCAAGCCAAGCCAGATCCATCTGTCACTGGTGGCTTAAGCGACCTGTCTGTCTTCCGCGATACTTTCCAGCCTAAACAATCGTAATATGGCTACCAAGCCTCGTAATTCCACTGTTCGGCAACGCAAGAAATCTGCACTCACTTCTACGCAGCGCTATTTGCCGATCTCCGAAATTCGTGGCGATACCGTGCTCCTTAAAAACGGTGGCCTACGCGCGGTGATAGAAGTAGAAGCACTCAACTTTAACCTCAAGAGTGAAACTGAGCAGCAGGGTATCATTTCGGGTTACGAATCATTCGTAAACACTATTACCTTTCCCATCCAAGTGTTGGTACGAAGTAGCAAAATGAACATCGATCCCTACTTGGTTCAACTGCGCGCCATTGCCGAAAAGCAGCAGAATCCCCTACTCAAAGAACAGACCATTGCCTACGCCAACTTCGTCGAGAAATTGGTAGATATTGCCGATATCATGCAGAAAAAATTCTACATTGTGGTACCGGTAGATATGAATCCGCGGAAGAAAACTGTCTTAGAGCAATTCTTCAACTGGATCTCGCCAGACGATAACATCACCAAAGCCTTATCACGTAACCGTGAATTTATCGCTGGTAGCCGTGAACTGCGCGAACGAGTTACCCTCGTCCAAACAGGTATCGAGAACATTGGCCTACAGAGCAAGCGCCTCACCACTCACGAACTGGTTCAGCTGTACTACGGCATCTATAACCCACGTACTAGCGAGGAGCAAAAATTGGCACCAGAAGGTCAACTGAAGACCGACGCCACAACGCTCTAAGTCTTATTTGACTATATTTAATATAGTTTTATAATATTAATAGTGTCTCAGACACATCGCTCTTTCCAGACCGTGTGTGACAAAAAAAGTGTTTGCACATGCGTCGAATCGCTATAGTTGGGAGTTTTCAAACATGGGCCACAATCATGCAGGTGAAAACCGCAAACGCCGCCTCAAGCGGCGCAAAAAACACGAACTGCACTTGTTAAAAAAAGTGATCAAGGCAGTCGTCGCGGCTCAACCAGTAACTTCTTTCCAATACAGCAGCAATCGTACGATTGCGGCCGTCCAAGAAGAAGTTCGCAGCATCCTCCGCGGTGCTGGCCTACCCATCTATGGGTAGAAATAAGCGATCCG